>DAINOY010000084.1:0-7194 GCA_036743735.1 Chloroflexota bacterium | reverse complement strand
TCATGCAGGCGCTGCTTGACCGCGAGGGATTCGGCGCCACCCGCTTTCTCGCCGACAGTGCCGCGTACGTGGTGACCGATCAGCGAATCGTGCTGGGCGGGCATGCGGCCACCGATGACGTGGACGCACAGACGACCCAGCGGCCCGATGACCGCGACCTGACGGACCTGCCTCGGGCGCTGTGACCGCCTGCCCGACGCCGCGCCTCGGACCGTCAGCGGCCGCGCGGCCAGCACCGCCGGGACGCGGCCTCAGCGCTTGACGCGGACCTTGACCACCGAGCGGATCATCCGTCGCGCGGCGAGCCAGACCATCGGGAGCTGAAGGCGGCGCCACGCGCGCTCGACGCGGTCGACCAGCTCGTCGGTCATCGACCGGCCGGAGTAGGCCTGGTAGACGCGGCCATCGGCAATCGTGCGGATCTCCGGCCGGCGCGAGGGGATCTGCTCCTCGAGCCAGGCGGAGTACTCGTAGAACGTCTCCGACGGCCGCTGGTTCACCCCGGCGCGACCCGCGGCCAGCGAGAGGCGCTGCCACGCTCGCTCGCCCGGACCCATGAAGCGCATCCGCCGCCCGCGCCGGCGCAGCGTCCACCAGGCGAGGAGCCCGGCGCCGGCGGCCAGCGCCAGCATGACGACGAGGTTCGCGCCGCGCGCCGAGTCGGCCGGCGGCGCCTCACCGGCGCGGTAGCCGCCCTGGGCGGGCTGGAACGACGGGACCGGCGGCGGCGTCTCGCCCTCCTCGAACGCGCCCAGGAAGTCGCGATTGTCGGTGCTCGGCAGCGGCGTGCTGCGCCCGGCGCCCGGGATCCGGACGAACTGCGGGTCGATCGTCTTCGTCGCCTCGAAGATCTGCCAGCCGTACCCGGGGAAGAAGATCTCCGCCCAGGCGTGCGAGTTCCGCTCTCGGACCTGGCTCAGCCCCGGCTCGATCCGCTCACCCGGCGCGAAGCCGACAGCGACGCGCGCCGGCAGCCCCAGGGTGCGGGCCATGAGCGCCATCGCAGAGGCGTAGTACTCGCAGAACCCGGTGCGGTGGGCGGGGTCCAGGAAGTAGTCGACGAGGTCGCGCGACGGGTCCGGCGGTCCCGGCTCGGTGTCGTACGTGAACGAGTCGTCGTCGGAGAGGTAGTCGGCCAGGGCCTTGGCCATGGCGTACGGGTCTTCCGCTCCGGCATCGGTCACGATCTCCTGCGCCAGCGCTCGGACCGCCGGGGTGGCGCGAGAGTCGTCCAAATAGAGCGCGGTGACCTGTGGCGGGTAGTCGGTGCCGGCGCCGGCCAGGTCGGCCTCGGTGGCCGTCGAGGTCGCGACCCTGATCTGGTAGCCCTGCCCGCGCGAGAGCGGCCCCGCTGCCTGCATCCCACCGGCGACCGGCTGCCCGGCCGGCTCGTAGACGTTGACGGGGAAGTACGCGATATCGGCGAAGCCCGGATAGAACACATTCCGGCCCACGTCGCCCTGGACGGTGATCGTGATCGTCTCGGCCTTTGCGGTTTCCGGATTCGGCCGCTCGGCGCTCTCGTTCGGGAAGATGAGCTGCTCCGGGGCGACCGACCGGGTCGTCCCGTCGCTGCGCGCCCATCCGGAACCGGTGTACACGTCATAGGTGATCGTGCGCAGGTAGTAGGGTTTGAGCGCCGAGAGGGTGAGCACCGGCTCGTCGTTGCTGATCCACTCCCCGCGCACGGTGAACGACTCGCCGAACGTCGTCCCGGAGAGGCGCGCCTCGGGGTTCGTGATGGAGCCGAAGACGCTGTCGAGGCGGCTCGAGACCCCGCTCCAGACGACGTCCAGGTTGCGCCAGGCATCGGTCAGCGGGGCGGCCACCGCCACGCTGGTCAGGAGCCAGGCGCCGACGATGCTCACGCCGATGAAGACGATCCCGGCGCGCATGATCGAGATCGGAACGTCGACGTTCTCGTTGACGCGCCGTGCCTGCCAGGCCTCCTCCCGGTTGAGGAGCGACGAACGCAGGAGAAGCAGGAGCGCGGCGAGGACGAAGAGGACGAGGTAGAAGAAGAGGTTCTGGAGCGTCGCCGACATGTTGACGAGCAGCGCCACGCCGACCACGGCCACCGCATCGGCGACCCGATGGTGGCGGTACATCGTGTAGGCGGCGATGAAGCCGGTGGTCCAGGTCAGCACGCCGATGCCGAGTGCGTACGGCGTGAGCTCGATCGGGTAGCCGCCCATCACGATGGCCCGCAGCCAGCCCATCGCCTCACTGTGGAGCGAGACGAAGCGGTCCACCTGTCCCAGGAGCGGGAAGTACTCGCCACCCACGGCCCAGACCACGACGAGGCCGCCGACGAGCGCGGCGATGGGGATGACGACAGCGACCGAGATCGGCAGCAGCGCCAGGACCAGGCCGAGCAGCGCACCCCAGATCGCGACCGGACCGATGAAGTCCAATGCCGAGAGCCAGCCGGCCGACTGCACCGACCAGGTCAGGCTGAGGAGCATCACGACGAGCAGGAAGAAGGCGATCCAGCCCTCACGCGGGCGCAGGAAGCGTCGGGCGAGCTCAGGCACCGATCCGCACCCGCGTCCCGATCACCTGGCTCAGATCATCGCCGCTGCGAACGAGGTGATGCTGCACCTCGTATTCGGACAGTGCATGCCGCACGGCGGCGAGCTGCGCGCGGCTCTCGTCGTCCTCGCGCGCCACGAACGAGGCGACGTCGAGGAGCACGACGACCGTGCCGACGCCACGCCGGCGCAGCGCGGCCAGGGCACGCACCCAGTCGCGATCCGTCGAGCCGGTCACGATACACAGCGTCATCCCGCGGCGCAGCTGAGGCAGCGTGCCGAGCAGCACCTCGGCCAGTGGCCGGTTGCCGTCGGGCTGCACGTTGGCGAGCAGGTGCAGGATCTTCTGCTCGACGCGCGTCCCGCGGTCCGGCTGCACGACCTGCAGCCGGCGCGAGCTGATGGTGATCCCGACCGAGCGGTTGTCGGAGAGCGTCCGAATGGCGATCGAGGCGGTCGCCGTGACCGCGGCCTCGACCGATGCCGTCTCGCCCACCCCGGCGTGCGAGGCACGCTCGAGGTCGAGCACGATCCACAGGTCGGCCGCCTGCTCGAGGTCGAACTCCTTGACCTGGAGCTCGCCGTGGCGGGCGCTCGAGAGCCAATGCACGCGGCTGATTGCGTCCCCGTGGACGTAGGGCCGGATGGTGCTGACGAGCGGGGACGTCGCCTCCCAGCGCTTGCGGCTCGGCGTGGTGCCGTCGACCGGCGCCGTCGGCATGCGCCACAGCGGCAGCGGCACGACCTTCGGGAAAACCACGATGCCGGTCGGCTGGCCCACCACCATCTCGGTCGTGAAGAGGCCGAACGGGTCGCCGGTGCGCACCTTGAGGGCGCCGAGCCGGTACGACCCGCGGCGCAGCAGCGTCACCTTGGCCATCCACTGCCGGCTCGCGTCGGCGGCCACACCGATCGCGCGCCCGGGGAGCGGCGCCGGCAGGTTCGATTCGTTGCTCAGCTCGACCCATGGCTTCGACCAGCGGGTCCGGTTGTCGACGCGGTAGACGCCCTGGAGCACCTCCCCGACATGCGCCCGCGGATTGAGGATGTGGTAGCCGGCGCGCACGCCGCGCAGCCCGTTGCGCGCGTAGAGCCACGACCCCAGGACCAGGAGTGCGAGGAGGTAGACCAGGAAGAAGAGGAAGTCGATCCCGGTCGAGAAGGCAGCCACGACGAGCACCGTGGCCGCGAAGAGGAATCGGAGTTGATGTGCCATCGGGGGTCAGGTCCCCGCCGCGGTCGGGCGGTTCAGCCGGCGACGGCGCGCGTGGGCTCGCCGACCGGCACCTGCGCCAGGATCTCGCGCACGATGGCGTCCGGGTCGATCTCGCGCAGGCTCGCCTGGCTCTTCACGATGAGCCGGTGGGCGAGGATCGCCACGGCCAGCTGCTTCACGTCGTCGGGGATCACGTAGTCACGACCGTCGAGCGCCGCGAAGGCCTGCGCCGAGCGGTACAGGTTCAGCGAGCCGCGCGGAGAGGCGCCCAGGTACACGTCCGGATGCTCGCGAGTCGCGGTCACGAGTCGCACGATGTACTCGGCCACCGCCTGGTCGACGTAGACCTCGCGGATGGCCGCCTGCATCTGGCGCAGCTCCTCGAGTGAGAGGACCTGGGCCACTGCGTCGATCGGATGGAGCCGCTTCTGCTCGTCCAGGATGACGATCTCCTCGACCGCCTTCGGATAGCCAAGCCGCAGCCGCAGCATGAAGCGGTCGAGCTGCGCCTCGGGCAGCGCGAAGGTGCCCTCGTACTCGATCGGGTTCTGGGTCGCGATGACGAGGAACGGCGAGGGCATCTCGTAGGTGACGCCGTCGATCGTCGCCTGTCGCTCCTCCATGCACTCGAGCAGCGCAGACTGGGTCTTCGGTGTCGCACGGTTGATCTCGTCGGCCAGGACGACCTGAGCGTGGATCGGGCCGGGCCGGAACTCGAACTCCTGGGTCTTCTGGTTGAAGATCGACAGGCCCGTCACGTCCGACGGCAGCAGGTCCGGCGTGAACTGGATGCGACGGAACGTACAGCCGATGCTGCGGCTGAGTGCCTTGGCGAGCATCGTCTTGCCGACGCCGGGGACGTCCTCGATGAGGATGTGGCCCTCGCACAGCAGCGCGACGAGCGCCATGCGCACCTCGCTGTGCTTGCCGACGATCACCCGCTCGACGTTGGCGACGACCCGCTCAGCGGGCTCCTGGACGTTCTTCATGGGACGAACCCCGCTCCTGGGCCGGCACCCCTCCGGTCGGCGCCTTGTAGCAAACAATACCCGAGGAGGTAACGATTCCGTTCATCCGGCCCCCGGGGATGGCGCGACGCCCGCCCTCAGTGCAGCGCCAGCCACTGGGCCATGACCGCACCGCCGATCGGCGCGGCGCCCACCGATCCGGCGCCCCCGCCCTCCAGCAGCACGGCCACGGCGATCGCCGGCACGGCCCCCGCCTGGGCCGGCGCAAAACCGATGAACCAGCTGTGCGGCTCCCCCTCGGCGCGCTGCGCCGTCCCCGTCTTGCCGGCGGTCGAGACTCCCGAGGCGCCGTACAGCGAGACGGCGCCGTTCCCGGCGTAGAGGCGCCCCAGCTCGCCCTCGACGGCGTCGACCATGACGCTCCGGACGCGCGAGGCGGTCGTGTCGCCGACGACGCGGGTGCCGCCACCCCCGGTTGCGCGGTCCAGGACGACGTCGCCCGGCGCCCCGGTCGTCGAGTGCTGCCGCACGCTGCCCACGACGTACGGGTCCGGCGTCACGCCGCCGTTCGCGATCGTGGCCGCCACCAGCGCCATCTGCATCGGCGTGACGACGACTTGCGCCTGCCCGAAGGCGGCGGATGCGAGCTCGACGTCGCCGGAGAACGGCGAGCAGCCGCCATCCGGCGAGGAGACGGTGACGTACGACGGGGCCACCGACAGGCCGCGCTCGCCGCTGCCGATCGTCAGCCCGTCGCAGAAGCCGAAGCGCTCCGCGTACTCGATGAAGCGCTCGGCCCCGAGGTCCAGGCCGACGTGCGCGAAATAGATGTTGCTCGAGACCTGCATCGCCGGTGAGAGCGGCCACAGGGCGGGCTGCACCCCGAGCTCGTGCTCGGTGATCGTGAAGCCGTCGACGACGAACCCCTGGACCTCCTCGGCCGGCTGGTTCTCGTACGTCGTGTCGGGCGTGATGACGCCGCTGTCGAGCGCAGCGGCCGCCGTGAAGACCTTCATGATCGAGCCTGGCGTGTAGCGGCCCTGCCGCACACGATCGACGAGCGGGTTGTTCGGCTGCGCGCTGATCGCGTCGAGCGCCCCCTCGCTCGCCGCGGAATCGCCGGTCAACGGCGTCGCATCGTAGGTCGGCGTCGAGACGCTGGCCAGGACCGCCCCGCTGCGTGGATCGATCGCCACCACGGCGCCGACGCTCGAGCCGAGCTGCTGGGCCGCGAAGTCCTGGAGGCGCTGGTCGATCGTGAGCTGGATGTCGGCCGGCTCCTGCGGGCGGTCGAGCAGATCGTCGATCACCTCGCTGATCGGATTCGGGTCGCTCAGCCCGGAGAGGATGTCGTCATACGCCTCCTCGATCCCGGTCGTTCCGTAGCGCAGGCTCGCGTAGCCGACGATGTGGCTGAAGGCGGGATCGGCATAACTGCGGACGGCCAGCCCATCGGTCACCGTCGTGACCGCCAGCGGCGTGCCGGTGGCATCGAAGATCGTACCGCGCGGCGCCGAGCGGCGCGCGTTGATCACCTCCGGGTTGTCGGCGCGTGCTGCCAGCGACGGGGCGTCGAAGACGGCCCAGTAGCCGAGGCCGAGGCTGACCACGGCGAAGCCGACGAGGAGGTAAAGCGAGAGGCGCCGGATGTTGCCCGCCATCATCGGTCCACTACCGATCTATGGCTGATCGAGAGGAGCAGCCCGATGACGATGAAGCTCGCGAGCAGGCTGCTGCCGCCATAGCTCACGAAGGGGAACGTGACGCCGGTGAGCGGGATGAGCTTCACGTTCCCGGCGACGATGATCAGGGTCTGGAGGCCCAGGCTCGTGGTCAGGCCCACCGCCAGCAGGGCGCTGAACTCGTCGCGGGCCCCGATCGCGATCCGCAGGCCCCGGAAGATGAGCAGCAGGGCGAGGGCCAGCAGCGCCATCGCGCCGAGCACCCCGAGCTCCTCCGCCACCGCTGTGAAGATGAAATCGGTCTCGATGGCGAAGATCGTCGGTCGGCCGTTCGTGGTGAGCAGCCCCTGGCCCAGCCCCTCGCCGAAGAGGCCGCCGCGCGCCAGGCTGTAGAGCGCCTGGACCGTCTGGTAGCCGGTGTCGGTCGGATCAGCGAACGGATCAATCCAGGCGTTGACGCGGCGCTGGACGTGCCCGAACAGCTCGTAGGCGACCCACGACCCGGCGACGAAGAGGAGCATCCCGAAGACGACGTAGATGCGACGGCCGGTCGCCACGAAGAGCATCGTCAGGAAGATGCCGAAGAACAGGAGCGCGGTGCCCAGGTCGCGGCTGATGACGACGACGAGCATCACCGCCACGAACAGGGCGAGCATCGGCAGCAGGTACGGCAGGGGCGGCAGCGAGATCGGCCCCAGGCGGATGCTCGCGCCCGCCAGGAGCGAGCGCGTCTCGGCGAGGTAGGCGGCGATGAAGACGACGAGCACGATCTTGATGAACTCGCCGGGCTGGATACC
>DAINOY010000083.1:0-7212 GCA_036743735.1 Chloroflexota bacterium | reverse complement strand
GGGTTGGTGCGCGAGGGCGAGGGCGTCGCGGCCCGCGTGCTCGAGAACATGAACGTCGAGCTGTCCAAGGTGCGCACCGCCGTCGAGTTCATCATCGGGCGCGGCGACCGCCCCGTGGTCGGCGAGGTCGGACTGACGCCCCGCGCCAAGCGGGTGATCGAGCTCGCCATCGACGAGGCACGGCGCCTGGGCCACAACTACATCGGCACCGAGCACCTCCTGCTCGGGCTCGTGCGCGAGGGTGAGGGGATCGCGGCCGGCGTCCTGGAGAGCCTTGGGGTCAACCTCGACAAGGTGCGCCACCAGGTGATCCACGTCCTGAGCCAGAGCACCAGCGTCTCGCCGGCACAGGAGACGAAGCGGCCCAGCAAGACGCCGACGCTCGACCAGCTGGGGATCAACCTCACCGAGGCGGCGCGCGCCGGCAAGCTCGACCCGGTCATCGGGCGCGAGAAGGAGATCGAGCGCGTCATCCAGATCCTCTCACGGCGCACGAAGAACAACCCCGCGCTCATCGGCGAGCCGGGAGTCGGAAAGACCGCCATCGCCGAGGGGCTGGCGCACCGGATCATCAGTGGCGACGTCCCGGAGACGCTGATCGACAAGCGCGTCCTGACCCTCGACATCGGCTCGCTCGTGGCGGGGACCAAGTACCGCGGTGAGTTCGAGGAGCGGCTCAAGAAGATCATCGAGGAGCTGCGTTCCAGCTCGGACAGCGTGCTGTTCATCGACGAGCTGCACACGCTCGTCGGCGCCGGGGCCGCCGAGGGCGCCATCGACGCCGCGAACATCCTCAAGCCGCCGCTCGCCCGTGGCGAGCTGCAGTGCATCGGCGCCACGACCCTCGACGAGTTCCGCAAGTACATCGAGAAGGACGCCGCGCTCGAGCGCCGCTTCCAGCCGGTCATGGTCGAAGAGCCGACGATGGACGAGGCGATCGCGATCCTCTTCGGAATCCGCGAGCGCTACGAGGAGCACCACCGGGTCAAGATCAGCGACGAGGCCGTGCATGCGGCCGTCGACCTGAGCGTCCGCTACGTGGCTGATCGCGCCCTGCCGGACAAGGCGATCGACCTCATCGACGAGGCCGGATCGCGGGTGCGGCTCCGCAAGTCCTCGGCTCCGCCGGAGTTGCGCGAGGCGCAGCACGCGCTCGAGGAGATCACCCAGCAGAAGGACGAGGCGATCGCCGGCCAGGACTACGAGGCCGCGGCACGCCTTCGTGACGAAGAGGCGCAGGGCAAGGAGCGCATCGACGAGATCCGCGCCGCCTGGCAGGAAGAGAATGCCAAGGAGACGCCGGTCGTCACCGACGAGGACATCGCCCAGGTCGTGGCGATGTGGACCGGGATCCCGGTCGTGCGGATCAGCACCGAGGAGTCCGAGCGGCTGCTCCACATGGAGGACGCGCTGCACAAGCGCTACATCGGCCAGGAGGAGGGGATCAAGACGATCAGCCGGGCCGTGCGGCGGGCACGTGCCGGGCTGAAGGACCCCAAGCGACCGATCGGCTCGTTCATCTTCTCCGGACCGACCGGCGTCGGGAAGACCGAGATGGCGAGGGCGCTCGCCGAGTTCATGTTCGGCAGCGAGGACGCGCTCGTGAAGATCGACATGAGCGAGTTCATGGAGCGCCACAACGTGTCGCGCCTGGTCGGCGCCCCGCCCGGCTACGTCGGCTACGACGAGGGCGGACAGCTGACCGAGGCGGTGCGGCGCAAGAGCTACAGCGTCGTCCTGCTCGACGAGATCGAGAAGGCGCACCCCGAGGTCTTCAACATCCTGCTCCAGATCCTGGAGGACGGCCACCTGACCGATGCCAAGGGGCGCAGGGTCGACTTCCGGAACACGATCATCATCATGACCAGCAACGTCGGAGCGCAGCAGCTCCAGCGCGACACGTCGATCGGATTCCGGGCCGGTGGCAGCGATGCGGCCCAGGCGGCCGCGGATTACGAGCGGATGAAGGACAAGGTGCTCGCCGAGCTGAAGAACACGTTCCGGCCAGAGTTTCTCAACCGCATCGACGCCACGATCGTGTTCCGGCAGCTGACGCGTGAGGAGATCCGCGAGATCGTCGACCTGCTCCTCGTGCGCGTGAAGCAGCAGCTGACCGGTCAGCAGATGGAGCTGATCGTGACCGATGCGGCCAAGGACGCGATCATCGAGAAGGGCTACGACCAGGCGATGGGAGCGCGGCCGCTGCGCCGCGAGATCCAGAACCAGATCGAGGATCCGCTTGCCGAGCGGATGCTGATGGCGAGCTTCGAGGCGGGCGACACGATCGTGGTGGACGCCGATGCCGAGGGCCACGTCTCGATCGAGAGGCAGGCTCCGGCCGAGCCGGAGCGCGCGCCGGTCAAGGCAGGGTAGCCGGCCCAGGCGGCGAGTAAGCGAGCGGTACGCCGCCGGTACGTCGTCACGTGCGAAGATGGCGCGGCCCAGCGGCCGCGCCATCGCGCCGCTCATCGCCCCTCGAGGTACGCACTTGTCGGTCCGATCGGTCCACGTCTGTCAGCAGTGCGGCGCCGAGTCGCCGAAATGGTCGGGACAGTGCCCGTCGTGTGGAGCCTGGAACACGCTCGTTGAAACGGTCGTGCCGAAAGGCCCGGGCGGCCGAGCGGCGCCGACGCGCAGCCGATCGCTGCGTGTCGACGCCATCGCCCAGCCGATCGCTGCGGTCAGCAGCGCCGAGTCGGAGCGACTGCGGAGCGGCCTTGGTGAGGTCGACCGCGTCCTCGGCGGCGGGTTCGTTCCCGGCTCGATCGTGCTCGTCGGCGGTGATCCCGGGATCGGCAAGTCGACGCTCCTGCTGCAGCTCGCCGCCCGGCTGGCGGGGGCGGGCCAGGGCGTCCTCTACGTCACCGGCGAAGAGTCCGCGGCACAGGTCCGTGGCAGGGCCGAGCGGATCGGCGCCGTGGTCGACCGGCTCGACCTGCTGCCGACGACAGACCTCGCCACCGCGGTCGTGGCCATCGAGGCGGCGCGTCCTTCGCTGGCGGTGGTCGACAGCGTCCAGACGCTCGCCAGCGATGAGCTCGGTGGCCCGGCCGGCAGCGTCGGCCAGGTTCGCGAGGTGGCGAGCCGCCTGGCCGAGGTCGCGAAGGGCGGACGCACCTGCGTGGCGCTCGTCGGCCACGTGACGAAGGAGGGCACCGTGGCCGGTCCGCGGACGCTGGAGCACCTCGTCGACGCGGTGCTCTATCTCGAGGGTGAGCGCCTCTTCGGCACGCGGCTGCTGCGCGCCGCCAAGAACCGCTTCGGGTCGACCGAGGAGGTTGGCGTGCTGGAGATGGCCGGCGACGGGCTCACCGAGGTCGCCGACGCGTCCCGCTTCTTCCTGGCCGATGGCGGCGAGGCGGTCGCGGGCAGCGCGGTGACGATCGCGCTCGAGGGGACGCGGCCACTGGCGGTCGAGATCCAGGCGCTCGTCGCGCCGGCGGGCTACGGGACGCCGCGGCGCGCAACGACCGGCGTGGACGTGAACCGCGTCCTCATGCTCATCGCCGTGCTCGCTCGCCATGCGGGCGCGAACCTCACCGGCCACGACGTCTACGTCAACGTCGCCGGAGGCCTCCGCATCGTGGAACCCGCCGCCGACCTCGCCATCGCCGTGGCACTGGCGAGCAGCCTGCGCGAGCGGCCGGTCGTCGCCGGGACGGTGCTGGCCGGCGAGGTGGCGCTCTCGGGGCGGCTCCGGGCCGCCGGCCGGGGTGACCGTCGTCTGTCCGAAGCGCGGCGGCTCGGCTTCGAGCGGCTGGTCACCGGCCCCGAGCGCGGCCGGCGCAGCGGCGCGAGCGGCGGGACCGCGGAGGCTCCGGACATCCGGACGGCACTCGAGCTCGCCCTCGACATCGGCTGAGGCGGCCGCTCGAACGTTGATGCGGCCCGGGGGGCGTGCTACCGTTCCCCGGCTTCATCAGTCCCTGGCGATCTTCATTCCGGCGTTTCATCGGTCACCCGTTCATCTCCGCAGTCATCGGTCCGTCATGACCAAGATCATCCAGCTGCTGGGTGCCCTGATCGGCACGTTCATCGGCTTTGGATTCGGCCTGCTCATCCTCGAGCGCAGCGGCGACATCGTCAGCCCGCCGAACCGTCCTGCCTTCCTCATGGCGGTTGTGGCTGCCTCGCTCCTCTTCGGCTATCTCGCGATCCCGTATGTGACCGTCTATCCGACGCGCTGGGCGGTGGGCCGGCTGGCGGAGGCGGGAGCCGCCGACTACGCGATCGGGGTCGCGGCGCTCGTCGTGGGCCTGCTCATGGGCCTGCTGCTCGGGACGCCGCTCGCTGGCCTCGGCGCACCCTGGGGCTTCATCCTGCCGCCGGTCGTCTCGGTGGGGCTCGCGCTGCTCATGCTTGCCGCGACGATGTACAAGCGCGACGTCCTCCTCCCCGCAGCGGCCGCGCTGCTGCCCGGTGGCCGGCGACGGGGTGGGGGAGCGGCCCGCGTCGTGGTCGACACGAGCGCGATCATCGATGGGCGGCTCGTCGACCTGTCGAAGACCGGCTTCCTGATGGGCACGCTCGTCGTTCCCAAATTCGTCCTCGAGGAGCTGCAGCGCATTGCCGACTCGCCCGACGCGCTGCGCCGCAACCGGGGCCGGCGCGGCCTCGAGATGCTCGCCGCGCTGGGGCGCGACTCGGTCACCCCGGTCGAGATCAGCGACGAGACCTACCCGGAGGTGGCCGAGGTCGACGCGAAGCTCATCGCCTATGCCCGCGATCGCGGGGCGGCGATCCTGACGAACGACTTCAACCTCAACCGCGTGGCGGAGCTGCAGGGCATCAAGGTCCTCAACATCAACGAGCTCGCCAACGCGGTGAAGCAGGTGCTGCATCCCGGCGAGGAGATGCTCGTGCGCATCATCCAGGAGGGCAAGGAGCCGGGCCAGGGCGTCGGCTACCTGGATGACGGGACGATGATCGTCGTCGAGAACGGCGCCCGGCACATGGAGCGCGAGGTGCCGGTCAGCGTGACGCGAGTGCTCCAGACGGTGGCCGGTCGGATGATCTTCGCGCAGTTGCGCGGTGACCCGCTGAGCGAGCCGTCGAGCGGGTGAAACGCCGGGTCGTCGCGGTCCTCGTGGCCGCGGGTCGCTCTGAGCGGATGGGCAACGACAAGCTCTGGATCGACTTTCACGGACGGCCGGTGTGGCGCTGGAGCCTCGACGCCCTGCTCGCGGTGCCGCAGGTGCGCAGGGTCGCGATCGTCGTCCCGCCCGAACGCGAGGCCGAGTATCGCGCGGCCCTGCCGAGCACCTCGATCGACCGATGCCTCACGGTCGCCGGCGGCGCGATTCGCGCGCACTCGGTGCTCGCCGGTCTCGAGGCGCTACGCGCCTCCGGCGCGCCCGACGACGCCACGATCCTGGTCCACGACGCGGCGCGGCCGGCGGCCACGCCGGCGCTCGTCGCGCGCGTCATCGCCGCGCAGCGCGATGACGATGCGATCGTGCCGGTGATCGCGATCCACGACTCGCTGAAGCGGATCGAGGACGGCCGAGCCGAGGCGGCGATCTCGCGCGCCGGTGTCGTCGCGGCGCAGACGCCGCAGGCCGGGCGCCTGGGCCGGCTGAGGGAGGCGCTCGTCGCTGCCCACGCGGCTGAGGCCGACATCACCGACGACGTCGGAGCCCTGGCGGTCCTCGGCGTGCCGGTGCGTACGGTGGAGGGCGAGGTCGAGAACCATAAGCTCACGATCCCCGCCGACGAGTCACTGCTCCGCGCGATCCTGCGCGAGCGCGCCGTCCCGCTCGATGCGCCGGTCGTCGATCGGCCCGGCGCTCGCGCCGGGATCGGATTCGACGCTCATCGGCTCGAGGAGGGTCGGCGACTGCGCCTCGGCGGGGTCGAGTGGCCAGACCAGGCGCGCGGCCTCGCCGGGCACTCGGACGGCGACGTCGCGCTGCACGCGGTCATCGACGCGCTGCTCGGCGCGGCGGGGCTAGGGGACATCGGCTCGCTCTTCCCGGCCGGCGACGAGGCCTGGCGGAACGCCGACAGCGGCGACCTCCTGGTGCGCGCGGCCGCCGCGGTGCGCGAGGCCGGCTGGGTCATCGTCTCGGTCGATCTCGCCGTCATCGCCGCCCTGCCGGCAATCGCGCCGCGCCGATCCGAGATCCAGCGGCGCCTCGCCGAGCTCGCCGGTATCGGGCCGGCGCAGGTCACAGTGAAGGGCACCACCAGCGACGGGCTCGGCGTCACTGGCGGCGACGGCATCGCGGCACAGGCCGTCGCCGTCGTGCGTCCGGCCGATCCGACGCCGCGCTTCGACGCGTGAGCGACCTGCTCGGCGGCCGGCGGCCGGTGGCCGAGGCGCTTCGCGCCGGCCGGGGCGCCCGGCGCCTGTGGATCAGCCGCAGCGCGAAGCCGAGCCCGGAGATCGCGCAGATCGAGCAGCTCGCCCGGTCGGCGGGACTTCGGGTCGAGCGGGTCGCCGGCGACTGGATCCGCGACCATGCCGGCTTCGACGGCCACCAGGGCGTGCTGCTCGAGGTGGAGCCGCGCCAATGGGCCGATCTGGACGCCATGCTCGCCCGCGCCGTGGCCAGGCATGCGCCGCCGCTCGTCCTGGTGCTGGAGGCGCTCCAGGACCCGGTGAACTTCGGGACGCTGCTTCGCTCCGCCGAGGCTGCCGGCGTCGACGGCGTCATCTTCCCGGAGCGTGGGGCGGCGCCGCTCAGCGCCGCAGCGGTCAAGGCGTCGGGAGGCGCGAGCGAGCACCTGCTCCTGGCGCGCGTCGACAGCCTGGGCGCGACGATCCATGAGCTCAAGGAACGCGGCATCCGGGTCGTCGCGGCCGAGCAGGAGGCGCCGGCCACGGCCTGGCAGAGCGATCTGCGGGGCCCGCTCGCCATCGTCGTGGGCAGCGAGGGGAGCGGGGTCAGCGGGGCGATGCGCCGGCGCTGTGACCTGCTGGTGCGCTTCCCGATGACCGGTCAGGTGGCATCGCTCAACGCGGCGACGGCGGGCGCGCTCCTCCTCTTCGAGGTGGTCCGGCAGCGCAGCGACGGGGACGGCCGCTAGAATCGAGGCGCGCCGAGGTAGCTCAATGGCAGAGCATCGGTTTTGTAAACCGGCGGTTGTGGGTTCGACTCCCACCCTCGGCTCCACCGCTCGCCGATCAGACGAGCCGGTAGACCTCGATCGGCTGTAGCACGTGCGGGTGGTGGCCGATCACGGCGTCGATTCCAAGCTCCATCGCTTCCC
>DAINOY010000082.1:6430-7307 GCA_036743735.1 Chloroflexota bacterium | reverse complement strand
GACATGGACGGCCTGCCGATGAAGGAGGAGACGGGCCTTCCGTATGCCAGCACGGCCGCCAGCGAGCGAACCGTCCCGTCGGCTGCCTCGAGTGCGAAGCCGCGCTCGATGCCGAACACAGCGCCGCCCTGCCGACGTGGGCGGACGCAGGCGACGACGCTCGCCACGTGCCGGCGCGAGACGGAGCCATCGGGCCCGAGCGACAGGATGTCCCCAGCGAGCATGTCGACCCAGCGCAGGCCGCCCCATCGGTCCGACCAGACCGGGCCTTCGCCGTGGTAGGCGAGGGGCTCGCTGATCTGCTCGACGCCGGGCGATGCCGCGGTCATGAGGTGCCAGCCGAACTCGGGTCGCGGTCCTGGGCCGTCCCGTGGCGCGCGGCCAGCTCGCCGACGATCTCGCGGAAGCGTTCGTCGGACAGCGGATAGGCGAGCATAATGGCTGCCGCTCCGCCGACACCGATGGCCGGAACGATCCCGGCCGCCACTCTGATCGCCGCGACCGCTGATTCGCCCTGCGTGACGGCGCCGGAGACGTAGCCGCCCAGGCCGATGGTGAAGGCCGCAGCCGCCCCGCCAACCGCCTGGCCGGCCTTGCGGGTGAAGGAGAGGACGGCGTAGTTGCCGCCTTCGGCGCGGACGCCGCTGTGCCACTCGCCGTAGTCGACCGTGTCAGCCTGGAAGGCGAAGATGAGCGCGTTGATCGCCCCGAAGCCCAGGCCCACGAGCGCGTAGGCGCCGATGGCGATGGCAGGGCTCGAGGCCGGCGCAACGGCGAAGACAGCAGCACCGAGCGCAGCGATCACGCCGGCGATCGCGTACGCGCGCCGCTTGCCAATGGCCGAGACCGCCGCGGGCACAAGGATCGAGGCGCCCAC
>DAINOY010000082.1:0-6420 GCA_036743735.1 Chloroflexota bacterium | reverse complement strand
AGCACGATGTAGAGGTTCGCGTCGCCCAGGACGTCCCGTGCGTAGTACACCGCCACGGTCGACACCGAGAACATGCCGGTGAGAAACAGGAGCGCAGAGGCACACAGCAGGACCAGCGGCCGGTTGTCGCGGATCATCGCCGCCGTCTCGCCAATGGTGAGTGTCGCGACCCGCCGAGCCACGACCTCGCGCGACGTGGCAAAGCACCACAGGTAGAGCGCAAGGCCGATCACCGCGAAGACGATGGTGGTGATCGTCAGCGAGCGCTGGAGGTCTCCGGCGGCGTCGATCTGCGGTGCAACGATCGCCGCGATGGCGAGGATCGTCACGCTCGCCGCGACGGCGCGCGCCGAAGCGAACTTGGCGCGAGCATCGGCATCTTGCGTCATCGCAGCGGCGAGCGACCCGTAGGGGATGTTCACGAAGCTGTATGCGAGCGAGAAGAGCGCGTACGAGACGAACGCCCACGCCAGCCTTGCGCCGCCCTCCAGGCCGCCGGGGATCGAGAACATCGCCACCAGCAGCGCGAGGAGCGGGATGGGGCCGAAGAGCAGGTAGGGGCGGAACCTGCCCCACCGCGTCGAGGTGTGGTCCACGCGGCGGCCGGCGACCAGGTCGGTGACGCCGCCCCAGATGCGCACCACGAGGAAGAGCGCGCCCGCGGCCGCGGCTGAGATGCCGGCGACGTCGGTGTAGTAGATGAGGAGGAACATCGAGACCATCTGGAAGGTCAGGTTGTTCGCGACCTCGCCGGCGGCGTAGCCCAGGTACTGGCGCGGGCCGGGACGCGTCACGCTCGAATTGGCGCCGGTCACCCCAGTGGTCGCCATCGTCGACGTAACGCGTGGGCCGCGGCCTTCGGTCTCCGCTCGCGCGTGAAGATGCCCTTCTTATTGCCGTCGACCCGCATCACGCCCGGCGCCGTTGCGAAATCCGCGAAGTTCCAGACCTGCTCGCCCACGACCGCCTCGAAGCGGTCGAAGACGCGGTGGTACATCGCCAGGAACTCGACCTGGTACTCCTCCGACCACGGGAAGGGCGCGACGTCATGGATGCCGGGATAGGTGTCGGCGCCGTACTCGGTGAAGACGATCGGCTTGTCGTACGTCTCCACCCACGCGGCGATCTCCGCCTCCAGGACAGTCTCCGCTGTGGCGAGGTCGCCGGGGGTCGAGTACCAGCCGAAGTAGCGGTTGAGCATGATCACGTCGAAGAGGTCGGTCAGCACGTCGAGATCCGGCGTGGCGCCCATGACATTGGCAAAGGCGATCGGGCGTGTCGGGTCCAGCTTGCGCGCCTCTGCCGCCAGCGGCTCGAAGTAGGCGCGCGCCTCCGGCGTCACCGATTCAGGCTCGTTCGTGATGCTCCACAACACGACCGACGGATGGTTCTTGTCGCGCGCGATCAGCTCCTGGATCGCGCGGCGGTGCGTCGCCTGGGTCGCGGCATTGACCGTCTCCTCCGAGAACGTGGCGTGCGGCTCGGCACCGAAGACGCCAGCCGCGAGGCCGCTGTTGATCCCGACCGCCGCCGTCTCGTCGATGACGACGATGCCGTGGCGGTCCGCGTACTCGAGCACCTCCTCGGCATACGGGTAGTGCGACGTGCGGAACGAGTTCGCACCCAGCCATTCCATCAGGGCGAAGTCGTGAACCATGAGCACGTCATCGTGGGCCTTGCCGCGGACCGCCGCGTCCTCATGCTTGCCGAAGCCCCGGAAGTAGAACGGCTCCTCGTTGATCAGGAAGCGGTGGCCGTCCACCCTGACGGTGCGGATGCCGACAGGCAACGCGTACGAATCGACGGTCTCCCCGTCAGGGCCGATCGCCTCCACGATCAGGTCGTACAGGTAGCCCTCACCTGGCTGCCAGGGGTGGACATCTGGGACGGCGAGGTCGCCGCGCGTGCCGGTCGCGCCCGCCACCTGGACCCCGTCCGCGTCGTGGAGTGAGACGGCGGCATCGGTCGCCCCACCGTCCAGCCGAACGTCATAGCGCACCGTGCCGGCCGAGCCATCGAGCGTCGTGACGACGGTCACATCGGCGACATGCGCTTGCGGCGTCGTGTAGAGCCAGACAGACCGATGCAGGCCGGCGTAGTTGAAGAAGTCGAAGAGCACCTGCTGGCGGCGCCTACCGCCCGCGGTCTCCACCACGTAGCCTGGTGGGATCGTCTGCCACGTGAGCACGTTGTTGACGACGGCGGTGATCCGCACCTCGCTGCCGGGATCGAGGATGTCGGTGACATTGGCCTCGAAGGGGGTGTAGCCACCCTGGTGCTCGAGGACCTGGGTGTCGTTGAGCCAGACGACGGCGTTATGGGTCGCCGAATCGAAGCGCAACACGATGCGCTGCCCACGCCAGCGATCCGGTACCCGGGTCGTGGTCTGGTACCACGCGTCACCGACGTGATTGCGCGCCACGGCGTCGGCGAAGAGGTCGTTGTAGCTGGCCGGGACGGGAGCTTCGCGGGCGCCGGCGAGTGGCTGACGCCACCAGCCTTCGGCCCGTCCGGCGCCAGCGGTGTCCAGGCGGAATCGCCACAGGCCATTGAGTGACTTGCGTTCTCGGGTGGCGGTCTCGCGTGGCGGCAGCATGCTTCGTCACCTCTCGTTGCTCTTCCATTGCACGGTGCGCGCCTGACGCGAGCGGGGCGGGTCTCGGCGGCGACACGCGAGTGGCCAGTCCCGGCGCAGCGTATCGCGCGCCGTACTGAATAGGTGAGCGCGGATCGCTTCGAGGTCCCGGAAGCGGAGAAGCAACAGGTTTTCGACGCGTTCGTGGCGCACAGGGACGAGGTGACCGAGGGCTACCGCGTCGCCCCGGGCGCCTGACCCAAGCCTCAGCGGCCACATCTGCTACGATCGTCGACCTCGGCTCGATGCAGCGATTTGCCACCAGGCGAGCGCTCATCGTCAGCACGAATCGGGCGGGCGGCTAGCTCAGCTGGTTAGAGCACTTGCTTGACATGCAAGAGGTCACTGGTTCGAGTCCAGTGTCGCCCACCAAGCCCTTGCTCGTTCATTGAGCAAGCTGGTGGCCTGTACCGTTAGCGCCGACGCTCGCCGAATCCGGCCAGCCTCACAGCAGAATGTCAGGTCGCGGTCACGACCGCAGCGCTGATGCAGGCGTAGAGCGTTCGGTGCCGAAGGTCCACCGGGTCGGGGGTCAGCGTTTCAATCCTCCGGCAGAGGCGAGCACGTCCACGAAAAGCTGCCGCTTATCCTGGTCGGTCCGTCCTCACCGCCGATGCGCTCGCCCCGCGCCGATGCCATCAGCTCCAAGAACGATCCCGACCCGGTCATGCGCAGCTCATCGGTCTCGAAGTCGATCGGGGCATGAATAGCCCTGAGTAGTCGGCCAGCCGACCTTCGGTGTGATACCCGTAGATGGTCGCGCTGCCGTTGGACTCTCCTCGAGGGAGGTTCAGTGAGACCCTTTGGTTGTCACCGGCGACTAAAGGACGGACGCGTCCGCATCCGGAGGCGCTCATCATGCGAGCGGCTGCGTCGGTCATGGTCATGGCCGCTCATCAAGTTCATCCCGCCCGTCCTGCATCGCGTAGCATCCGGATCAACGACCAATGGCGGATCTGCTTCCGATGGCGAGGTGGTGATGCCCACGACGTCGAGATCGTGGATTACCACTGAGGTGAGACGATGAGCACGCGACTGGCCCCGGTCCATCCTGGCGAGGTGTTGCGCGAGGAGTTCCTGAGCCCGATGGAGATCAGCCAGTACCGCCTGGCCAAGGACATTGGGGTGCCGCCGCGCAGGATCAACGAGATCGTCCACGGCGCTCGCGCCATCTCGGTCGACACCGCGCTGCGCCTGGCTCGCTACTTCGGCACCTCGGAGCGGTTCTGGCTGAACCTTCAGGCCCAGCACGACCTCGATGTCGAGCACGATCGCGTCGGGGATCGCATCGAGCGGGAGATCACGCCACGAACCGTCACATCCGGCGCCCGGTGAGGGACCGGTTGGCATCGACGTCCGGTCGTTGGCCTCGGAGTCACTCACGCCGATCTCGCTCTGGCGGCGGCCATCCACCGCTCGCGCCGCACGACTCGAAGACGCCACTGGTGTTGGTCTGGCTCCAGTGTCGCCCACCAAGCCACCGATCTGAGCACGAAATGACCGCCATGACGGCGGTCTTGCCATATCCGGCTACCGGCCTCCGGGCGCACGACAGGTCAGACGTTTCCGTCCGAGGCGGAGCGGGACGCCCTAGTCGCCCGTCGCCCCCTGGTCGATCCATGCACGCAGCGTGTCGCGTTCCTGCTGCGTCATGCCCGTCACGTTGCCGAGCGGCATGGCCTGCGTGATGACCGCCATCTGCTCGATCCGGGTCGCCTGGGCCTGGATCTGCTGGGGCGTGTCGAACGTCACGCCCAGGGGCGCCTCCGTGAAGCCTGCACGGGTCGGGTGCTCGGAATGGCAGGTCTGACAGCGCGCTTCGATGATGCCCTGGACCGTGGCGAACGGGACGCGCTCGCCCGTGCCGGGGTCGCCTGCGGTGGGACGCGGCGGCGCGACGACCACCGCGAGCAGCGCGATGGCGAACGCGGCGCCGATCGGGATCGCCCAGACGGTTCGGCCTCGGTGCCGGAGATTGAAGAAGTGTCGAACCGCGACGAGGATCGCCATGATCGCCACGAGGATGAGCCAGCCCTGCTCGTGGCCGTAGGTCATCGGGAAATGCGGGCTGAGCATGGCGAAGATTGCCGGCAGTGTCAGGTAGTTGTTGTGCACGGAGCGCTGCTTCCCGCGGAGGCCCGGCCTTGGATCCGGGGGTTCGCCGCGCTCCATGGCTCGGACGATGTCCCAATGCCCGGGGATGATGACGAAGAAGACGTTCGCCGCCATCCAGGTGCCGATCAGGGCGCCGACCTGGATGTAGGCTGCGCGTCCGCTGAAGAGCTGGCTCGCGGCGAAGGCGACGGCCACCACGACGGCCGCCAGGATCACGGCGAGGAGCCGGTCGTTGTCCTCGAGCCACCGGCAGAGCCGGTCGTACACGAGCCAGCCGACGACCAGGATGCCGATGCTGATGGCGACCGCCTGGAGCGGCGCGAGGTCGGCCACGGCGCGGTCGACGAGATAGGTATCGGGCTGGAGGTAGTACAGGCCGACCAGCAGGACGAAGCCGCTCAGCCAGGTGGTGTACGCCTCCCATTTGAACCAGGTGAGGCGCTCCGGCAGCGTCGCCGGGGCCACGCGGAACTTCTCGACCCGATACAACCCGCCGCCGTGGATCTCCCACGTCTCCCCACCGACCCCGCGCGCGGCATCGCGGGGGTCGTTGGGCGGCCGCAGCGAGTAGTCGAGGGCGATGAAGTAGAACGACGCGCCGATCCAGGCGATGGCGGCAACCACGTGCAGCAGGCGCACGAGCAGGTTGAGCCACTCGGCAACGTATGGGTCCATGGCCGTTCCCTGAACCTCCCAGTCTTGCGGCCGATGGTTGCCGATCCGGACCGCGAGCGCGAACGGTACCAGAGCCGCGACCCCCGACGATATGGCCTCCGGGCGGGGGCATCTGGCGCTGAGGCCGGCGTCGCACCTGAGCTCATCTGGCACGGGGTCTGCTTTCGGATCGGGGAGCAGCCTGCAGCCGCAGAGGAGTCGTGTCGATGTCCAGGAAGCGGGCACGTGGCAGGCTCCGTTCCTCCACGAGGCGCCCGGCGAAGGCAGCGGAACACCCTCCCTCGTCGGCGCGGATACCACCAGATCCCGCCGATGAGGTCGCAGGGTGGTTCGACCCGGTCGAGGACGGACCGTCCGGCACCGACCTCGACGACTGGCCCGATCATTTCGGAGCCGCCCGGCTCGGCGTGCCCTGAGCCTCTTCACGAGCGTGCTACCGTCTGACTGACCTCAGGCCACGCTCCGACGATCAGGAGAGGCGGCAGTGCCGCGACACGCCAACCAGGCGCCCGAGCTCGCTGAGCCGCGCCTTCCGCGCTTCACGGGGTGGCTCCGCCCTGTCGTCGACGCGGTGGCCCGGATCCCGGCCAGCGTCCATCGCAAGCTGCTCTTCGGCTTCCTGGGCGGGGCGGTCCTGCTCGTCGGGATGGCGCTCCTGAGCCTCGTGATCATCGAGCGCATGAACGATCGGGTCGGCCAACTCGATGGTCTGCAGGACAAGTCGCAGCGCGCGCAGCAGATGCTCTACCTCATCACCGCCCAGAGCCACTACCGTGCCATGGCGCTGCTGACGCAGGAGGACAGCTACAACAAGCAGATCGCCGATGCGAAAGCGACGTTCGTGGACCTGCTCGACCAGATGGCTCAGGACGATCCGAGCGAGGCGCCCTTCTTCGCGGAGGTGCGCAGCGCGAACGACGACGCCAGCTGCTGATGCGTCCGCGTCCCGATCACCGCGCCCGTGACCGATAGCTCCCAGTTCGCGCCTTCTCCGG
>DAINOY010000081.1:0-7350 GCA_036743735.1 Chloroflexota bacterium | reverse complement strand
CTTCTCGTTCGCCGATCCCGCGGCCAGTCCGGAATACGGAAAGCTGCGCCTCAGCGTCCGCTGAGGCCCGTCGAACCGGGTCGCCGGCGCCCACTCGCCGGCGGCCCGACCACAGCGTGAGGCCGGCCCTGCATGGGCCGGCCTCACTTCATTGGCTGCGCCTCGCGGCGCGCCGCTCGGCGAGCAGCTGGTCGATCGCCACGCGGTAGCGCGCGCCGGAGGCGTGCCGGCGCAGCCATTCCACGTACTCCGGATCCCGCTTCGCCACGTCGCGCAGCTTCCAGCCGGCGTAGCGGCCGAAGTCGAGCGTCACATGGGTGGCGTCGTAGCGGTCGTCGGAGTCGGCCGCCCCGTGCGTGCGCGGCTCCCCGGCGGTCGCGGGGGCCGTCGCCACGCGCGACCGCTCGAAGCGCAGCCGGGCGTCGGCGTCGCGGACCTGCGCGTAGGCCCAGTTCAGGTCCTTGAGCTTCCGATCGGTGACCGGGTCCATCGGTCCGACCTGGCCGTCGGGATGGAGCTTCCTTGCCAGCACCCGATAGGCGGCCCGGATGACATCGGGATCAGCCTCCGGCAACACGCCCAGGATGCGGAAGGGGTCGCGGCGCTCCATCCCCGCAGCCTACCGCGACAGCGGCAGGCCGGAAGGCCGCGAACGTCCTAGCGCGGCATCTGGGTCGTTCGGGGAACGGGTCCCTCGCGCTCAGGGTCATCGGCTTCGTCGTCCGCTGCCGGCTCGAAGCCCTCGCCGGGCTCGGTCAGCTCCGCGTCCTGGGTGATGGGGTTCGGAATCTCGGCATCCTCGAGCTGCTCGACGCTGTCTCGTGTTCGAGCGGGGTCCTCGCGCTGCACGTTCGCCATGGCTGCGGTCCTCCTTGCGTCGGCCGTGTCATGCACTACCGATGCCGAAGCGGCGCCATCGGTATCCTCGTCGGGTGAGCGTGCAGATCGACCATCCCCCTGAAGCGGAGGAGTTGTCCGACCGGCCCGATGCTCAGCCTGTCGACCCCGGGATCGTCATGCGCACCTGCGCGAACTGCGGCTCGATCATGGAAGAGCGCAAGTGCAAGCTCATCTGTCACGGCTGCGGCTACTTCCTCTCGTGCTCGGACTACTACTGAGCCCATGCCGTCGCTGAGCGTCAATGGCGTCGAGCTCGCCTACGACGAGGCCGGCACCGGGCCCGCCCTGCTGCTCCTGCACGCCGGGATCGTCGACCGCCGCATGTGGGACGAGGTGCTGCCGCTCTTCGCGACCCAGTACCGGACGATCCGCCCCGACCTGCGCGGCTACGGCGAGACGCCGCTGCCCGACGGTCCCTTCGTGTACGCCGCCGACGTGTGGGAGCTGCTGCGCCGACTGGGCGTGGAGCGCGCCCACGTCGTCGCCCTGTCGATGGGCGGCCATGTGGCGCTCGACCTCGCGATCGCGCATCCCGAGGCGATCGACCGGCTCGTCATCGTTGCCTCGGGCATCGACGGGTGGGATCACGACCCGGGACTTCGTGCCGCCTGGGACGAAGAGGAGGCGGCCTGGGAGCGAGGTGATCTCGACGAGGTCGCCTGGATCAACGTCCGCACCTGGCTCGAGGGTCCGAAGCGCGGTGTGGCCACGGTTCCCGCGGCGCTGCGCCAGCGCGTCTTCGAGATGCAGCGGCACGCGCTCGACTACGACAACGACGAGGCGAAGGGCGGTTGGCTGACCGAGAGCCGCCGTGCGCGCCTCGGTGAGATCCGTGCGCCGACGCTCGTGGCGGTGGGCGAGTACGACCAGCCCGATTTCGCCGCGATCGGGCGGCACATCGCCTCGCGCATTCCCGACGCACGGTTCGAGCTGCTCCCGGGCGTCGCCCACCTGCCGCCGATGGAGGACCCCGAAGCCTTCGGCCGCCTCGTGCTGGACTTCCTTTCCGCGGGCTGACGGGCCTTCAGGGGGCCGCGTCCACAGCAGCCGATGCCGGGGACGGTGGACGGATGAGCTGCGCGATGAGCACGCCCGCCACGACCAACCCGCCACCAAGGATCTGCGCCGGCTCGAGCACCTGGCCCAGCAGCAGCCAGGCGAGCGCAGCGGCGAGCACCGGCTCGGTCGTCGTCGCGATCCCGGCGACCGACGACGAGAGAACGCGCAGGGCCGCGACCGTCAGACCAAAGGGCAGCAGCGTGCCGAGCAGCCCGACCGCCAGAATGCGCCACGCGATGTCCGGATCGCGCAGCAGCGCGACCGGCCAGTCCCACAGCGGAAGCACGATGGCCCAGAGCACGGCCCCCACCGTGAACCCGGCGAAGAGGGTGGTGACCGGGTGCGTCCCGTGGCGTCCGGCCACCTCGGCGCTCACGAGGTAGCCGGCGTAGGTCAACGCCGCCAGGACGCCCGCGAGAAGGCCGACGCTATCGAGCGTCTCCGACGGCCCACCCAGCACGCCTCCGACGAGCGCGGCGCCGGCCAGGGTCAACGTCCCGGCGACCCAGGCGGCCGGATGCGGGGAGCGGCGCGCCAGCAGCGCACCGACCACGAGGATGATCACCGGTGCGGTGTACTGGAGCGCGATCGCGACGCCCACCGGAACGCGCTCGATCGCGAGGTAGTAGGCGAAGTTCACGACCACGATGCAGGCGCCGAACAGAGCGATTGCCGGCCACGCCGCACGCGGCGGGACGAGCAGGTCGCGACGCGCCGCGAGCAGGTAGGCCGCCAGTGGGACGAGGGCCACCAGGACGCGCGACTCGGCCAGCCGCTCCGGGCTCACCCCGCGCTCGAACGTCTCCGCGGCGATCACGGCGTTGAGCGCCCAGCACGTCGCCGCCACGACGCAGGCGAGGGTCGCGGCCAGCGTCGACGCCATGGGCCGCTGCGCGCTGGTCAGGTGGGGATCATCCCTCGCAGGCTGAGGAACGCCTCGTTGGACGGCTCGCGGCCCAGGAACTCCCGCACCATCTCGTCCGCCGAGCGTGACCCGTTCGGCTCGAGGATCGTGCGGCGGTAGGCCGCGCCCACGGCCGGTGAGGTCACGCCTTCGCGCATGAAGCGGCCGAACATGTCGTCGCCGATCACCTCGGCCCACAGGTAGCCGTAGTAGCCCGCGTCGTAGCCGCCCATGAGGTGGCCGAACGCGCCGAGCATGAAGGTCTCGTCCGGGTACGGCATGTGGGTGACCGCGAAGGCCCGCCGGATCTCCGCATCCAGGTCGGGCGAGGCGCCGGCCGTGTGCAGGGCCACGTCCATGGTCCCGAAGAAGACCTGACGGGCGTATCGGATCCCGACGTTGATGTAGCGCGCCTCGCGCAACTTAGCGGCAAGCTCCGCCGGAAGCGGCTCACCGGTGCGGTAGTGGCGTGCGAACCTGCCCAGAACCGATGGCTCCCAGACCCAGTGCTCCATGATCTGGGACGGTGCCTCCACGAAGTCCCACTCGGTGTCGGCGCCGCTGAACCGCGTGTAGGCCGCCGTGGTCAGGCTCATGTGCAGGATGTGGCCGAACTCGTGGAAGAGCGTCTCGAGCTCGCCGTGCGGCCCGTGGCGCAGAAGCGATGGCCGATCCGCCGAGGGGGGCGTGAAGTTCGCGACGATGGCGTTCACCGGGCGCACGTACTCGCCGTCCTCGCCGCGATGCCCGACCACCAGCGGAAACGCCGCGGCGTGCCCGTACTTGCCCTCGCGCGGGAAGAGGTCCGTGTAGAAGTGCGCCAGGAGCTGGCCCGACGCACGGTCGTGGATGGCGTAGAGCCGGACCGATGGGTGCCAGGCCCTGGCATCGGGCAGCTCCTCGTAGCTCAGCCCGAACACCTCGCCGGTCAGCTCGAACATGCCGCGCATGGCGTCGTCGAGCGGCAGGTACTCGCTCACCGCGTTCTGGTCGACGCCGTACTCGTCGCGTGACTGCTCGTTGTCGTAGTAGGCCCAGTCCCAGATCTGGATCTGATCGACCCCGTCCCGCTGGGCGAGCGTAGCCATCTGCGCCAGGTCGCGCTGTGCGGCCCCCTCGAGAGGGGGGATCAGCTCGGCATAGAACTCGCGCACTCGCTCCGGTCGCGCCGCCATCTTGAGCTCCATGGCGTGGTGCGCCCAGGTCGGCTGTCCGAGCAGGTCGGCGATCCGCTGGCGGAGCGTGATCGCCTCGGCCAGGAGCGGCCGGTTCACGGTGGCGGCTTGGTTCCAGTTCTTGCGCGTCAGCTCCTCGCGCCGGGCCCGGTCGCGCGCCTGGGCCATGAACGGGTAGAGCTCGGGATAGTCGAGGGTGACGCGGTAGGTGCCATCCGCCTCGCCCGGCTTCAGGCGCTCGACGTAGTCGTCGGGCAGGCCCGCGAGCTCGTCGCGGGTCAGCTCGATCCAGTCGCGCGCCTCGTTGACGTTGCGCTGGAACGCGACCTCGAGCTCGACGAGGCGGTTGCGCAGCCGCTCCAGCTCGGCACGGGCTTCTGGTTCCAGCTCCTGCCCGGCGCGCCGGAAGTCGCGCATCCAGTGCTCGAGCAGCCGGCCGCGCTCACCCTCCAGCCCGTCACCCTCGTCGCGGGCCACCGCCGCAACCGCGCGATACAGGTCCTCGCGGAAGGCGAGCCCGACGCGCCACTTGTTGATGCGCTCCTCGCACGCCTCGCCGGCGTCACGGACTTCCGCCTCGGGATGGACCTGGCCCATGAAGGCCCCGCGTCCGTAGCCCTCGGCCACGACCGCCAGGGCATGCTCCATCCGCTCCAGGGTCGATTCGAAGGTCGGTGGATCCGCGCTGGCCGCAGCGGCCACGAGCTCATCGGCGCGGCGAATCGCATCGTCGGTGGCGGCGGTGACCGATGCTGCCGTGACGCTCGTGTAGTCGTACAGCACGGCGCGATGGTACGCCACGCAGCGCCTCAGCGGCGGTGCCGCGCCCCAAACCACGCATACCCGTACGCGCCGAGGCTCACATCTGCGCCGTTGCGGCCCAGATCGAGCGTGCCGTTGCCGAAGAGGTGGCGCCAGCCCATCGGGTCATCGGTCGCGACGTCGAGGTGGACCCGCGCCCGGCGTGCACCGAAGTTGTGGAGCGCCACGACGGCGCCATCCCGCCAGCGGCAGACGTGGGCGAGAATCGCGCGCCGGCCACTCTCCAGGATCTCCCATTCGCCGAAGCCGATCTCGGGCCACTCCTTCCGCACCCGAATGAGGTGTTCGAACCAGTTGAGGAGCGAGCCCGCGTCGCGACGCTGGTCGTCCACGTTGACCCGCTCGAACGAGAAGGGCCCATCGTCGATCGGCGGCCGCACCATCGCCTCACGGGGCGCGGTGGAGAAGCCGCCACCGGGACGACCCGACCACTGCATGGCGGTCCGGACGGCGTCGCGCTCCGGCAGCGACTGGTCGTCGCCCATCCCGATCTCCTCCCCGTAGAAGAGGACCGGCGTGCCCGGCAGCGCGAAGCAGAGGCTGTAGAGCAGCTCGATCTGGCGTCGATCACCGTTCACCATCGGCGGGAGGCGCCGCCGGATGCCGCGCTCGTAGATCCGCATCTCCGGGTCGGGGGCGTACGCGTCCCAGACCTCGTCGCGCTCGGCATCGGTCAGCTTGTCGAGGCTCAGCTCATCGTGGTTGCGCACGAAGTTCGCCCACTGGGCCGATGCCGGATGCGGTGGCAGCGCGCGCATCGCCCTGGCCATCGGCCGTGCGTCGCGGCGCACCAGCGAGAGGTACATCGCCTGGTTGCCGATGAAGTTGAAGAGCATGTGCATCTGGTCGCCGAACTGGTCACCGAAGAACGCGGCCAGCTTGTCGCTCGGCTCGTTCGCCTCGGCCAGGAGCACGGCGTCGCCTCGGCGCCGCGACATGAAGGCGCGGATCTCACGCAGATAGTCGTGCGGGTCGCCGACGGCCGCCTCTGCGCCCGCGGTCTGCTCGATGAGGAATGGCACGGCGTCGACCCGGAACCCGGAGAGGCCGAGCTCCATCCAGAACCCGATGATCCGCTCGATCTCCTCGCGCACCGCGCGGTGGCTGATGTTGAGGTCCGGCTGGAAGGCGCGGAAGCGGTGCATGTAGTACTGGCCCGCCTCGCGGTCGTAGGTCCAGGTCGTTCGCTGCACGCCCGGGAAGATCACGCCCTCCGCGGCGTCGGTCGGCGCCTCGTCGGCCCAGACGTAGTAGTCGCGGTACGGCGAATCGCGGCGGCTGCGCGCCGCGCGGAACCAGGGATGCTCGTCGCTGGTGTGGTTGATCACGAGATCCGCAATGACCCGGATCCCGCGCTCACGCGCGGCGCGAACCAGCTCCACGACGTCGCCCAGCGTGCCGAGCCGAGGATCCACGGCGTAGAAGTCGCTGATGTCGTAGCCGTTGTCGCGGTTCGGACTGGCGAAGAAGGGCATGAGCCACAGGGTCGTCACGCCGATCCCGGCCAGGTAGCCGATCGACTCGGTCAGGCCGGCGAAGTCACCGATCCCATCCCCGTTGCCGTCGCGGTACGTCTCCACGTCGACGCAGTAGACGACCGCGTTCTTCCACCACAGGTCGCTCGTCTCGCCGGTTTCCATGGATCGGCGGCTGGCGCAGGATCGGTGCCGGGGGCTCGGGTAGCATCGTCCCATGGCAGCTGGGAAGCGCGTGCTCGTCACCGGCGCGGACGGCCTCGTCGGCGGCATCGTCATGAACCGACTGCACGACCGATACGACCTCAGACCGCTGACCCACGAGGAGGTCGACATCGCCGACGCCGCGGCGCTGCGGGCGCACGTCGAGGGGATCGATGCGGTCGTGCATCTCGCTGCGGCAGCCGCAGTCGACAGCACCTGGGAGACGGTGCTGCCGGCCAACGTCATCGGCGTCCGGAATGTGTACGAGTCGGCGCGTGCCGCGGGGGTCGGGCTCGTCGTCTTCGCCAGCTCCAACCACGCGGTTGGCATGTACCAGCGTGACGGCAGCCTGTGGACCGATGATCCGGCGCGTCCGCGCCGGATCGATGCCGACGACCCCGTGCGCCCGGACTCCCTTTATGGCGCCAGCAAGGCGTGGGGCGAAGCGCTTGGTCGCTTCTACGCCGAGACGACCGAGCTGCGGGTGATCTGCCTGCGCATCGGCTGGGTGACCGATGATGACCGGGTGCCGAACTCCGGCCCGGATGCGACGCTCGACGAGCGGCGGGCGCGAGGGATGTGGCTGAGCCACGCTGACTGCGCCTCGCTCGTCGCAGCCGCCCTGGATGCGCCGGGAATGGTGCGCTGGGGGATCGTGTACGGCGTGTCGAACAACCCCGGTCGCTGGTTCGATCTGGAGGCGGGACGGCGCCTCCTCGGCTGGGAGCCGCGCGACTCGTTCGATGAGCGGCTCGCGGGGCGCGCGTGACGCCCCGAACGTCCAGATTTCATCCCAGCTGCGCGTTACCGT
>DAINOY010000080.1:6832-7358 GCA_036743735.1 Chloroflexota bacterium | reverse complement strand
TCGTTGCAGGTCACGCTCAAGACGCAGGAGGCCAAGCCGGTCTACGCCCAGGCCACGGTCTGCTGGGCACGCAGCGAGGAGCAGGCAAAGCGGCTGGTCCACGAGACGTGGCCGAACGCCGGCATTCCGGGTGAGCTGAGCCGCGAGCTGCCCCTGCCGCAGCATTTCGAGCAGGCGGCCACGCTCGTCACCGCCGAGCAACTGGCCGAGTCGACGCCCATGGGCCCGGACGTCGAGCGCTACGTCGCGTCCATCCGCGAGTTCGTCGACGCCGGCATCGACCATGTGTACCTCCACCAGGTCGGGCCCGACCAGGAGGGGTTCTTCCGCTTCTGGACCGATGAGCTTCGCCCGGCCCTGGCCGGCATCGGTGAGAAGGCGACCGCCGGGGCGGCCTGAGCAGGTGAAGGCACGCGCCCTGCTCCGGATCAGCACAGCAACCAACACGAGGAGGAGCCGATGACTCAGGCAACCAGCGAGACCGGACAGCGGACGGTTGCGACCGACGATCCGGATGTAGATGACA
>DAINOY010000080.1:0-6822 GCA_036743735.1 Chloroflexota bacterium | reverse complement strand
AGCGGATCAGCTCTCCGCTCAGCAACCCGCAGTACAACCTCATGCAGGCGCTCGTCAGCAAGCTCGAGGCGATCGAGGCCTACGAGCAGTACCGCAACGATGGCGGCGACGCCGAGCTGTGGGGCCGCCTCCTCGACGATGAGCGGCGCCACGCCGAAGAGCTGAAGAGCGCACTCCAGCGGCAGATGAAGGGCTAGACCCCCTCCCCGTGGGACGAGGCCGGCGGTAGCGCTGCCGGCCTCGTTTCATGAGCGCTTGCGGGGCGCTTGGATGACGTGTACGGTCACGGGAGCCCATGGTGCCCCGAGCCACTGCCCGCTCCACGCGTCGCTACGCGATCGTCTTGCCGCTGCTGCTGATCGGCCTGCTGTTCGTCGCGTCACCTGCGGCCGCCCGCACGCCCGTGGGACCGCAGCTCGAGAAGACCGCTCCGACCACAAGCCCGCCCGCGACGCCGGCGCCACCCGCGCGGCCACAGTCGAGCGCGACGCAGCCCCCGGCGCCCGCGCCCAGCTATGACGTGTCGTACCCGCAGTGCGACGACGCGCTGCCCGATGCCTTCGAGCTCGCGATCGTGGGCGTGAACGGCGGCCGGGTCTACAGCCCGAATCCCTGCCTGGGTGACGGCGAGCGGCCGAGCCAGCTGGCCTGGGCGCTGGATCATCTGGAGCTGTACGCGAACACCGCGAACCCCGGGCCGCGGCTATCGGACTACTGGCCCAACGGCCAGGACGAGCCGCGCCCCTGCGACACGGAGGAGGTCCCCGGGGAGGACACGCCTGACTGTGCGTATGACTACGGCTGGCACGCCGCCGCCGACTCCTACCGCACCGCGGTCGACGCCTTCATCTCGCTGGGCCTGGCAGAGGCCGACGCCGAGCGCACCCCAGACCCGATCTTCTGGTGGCTCGACGTCGAGACCGCCAACTCGTGGCGCGACGATCCGGCGCTCAACGTCGCCGCGCTCGAGGGCGCGCGTGACTATCTCGAGTCGGTCGACGTGGCGGGCGTGGGCTTCTACTCCACCGACCGCATGTGGGCGCGGATCACCGGCGATACCGACCGCTTCGCCGAGCACCCGAGTTGGGTGGCGGGCGCCAGCACACTGAAGGGCGCCACGCGCTACTGCGACGAGACCGGCTTCACGGGCGGTCCGGTCCGGTACGCGCAGTACTTCCTCGACGGGTTCGACGCGAACCACCACTGCTGACGCGAGGCGTCAGCTGGCGCGACGGTAGACCGCGGTCTGCCAGATGAGCTGCCGCCGCAGGAACCGGCGTTCGAAGCCAGCCGCGCGCAGCTGCGCCTCGATGGGCGCACTGGGATGGACGTAGGACCGATACGACTGGCGGCTGAGCCGCATCCACAGGTTCAGCACCTTGATTGCCTGCCGCATCCACCATCGGTCGACGGGATAGACGAGGCCGATGAGTCGCGTGCTGCGACTGATCGCCGTGGCGGTCAACGCGCGCCAGTCGGGGTAGCAGCAGATGACGCGGTCCATCGCCACCACGTCGGCGGGCTCCAGCTCCGGTCCGGTGCTCACGAAGTCGCCGAACCGGAAGGTCGCGCGGTCGGCGACGCCGCGTCGCTCCGCCTCGCTGCGAGCGGCGTCGAGATAGGCGTGCGAGGCGTCGACATCGGTGAAGCTGTCGGCGCCTGCGTCGAGCAGCCCGAACGACACGGCTCCCACGCCGGCGCCGACATCGATCACCGAGGCTCCCTCGACGCCCTCGGCCACGAGCGCCTCGATCAGCCGCTTCGTGGTGCCCTGCGCGCCGTCACGTCGGAACGCGCGCAGGTCGTCGCGGGCGGTCCGATCGCTGAAGATCGGGTCGTAGTCGACCGGTGGCGGACAGCAGCAGGGTGTCATGGCTGCGAGCCTAGCACCCGTTTGCGAGGGCACCGATTAGGATGGACCGATGCGACTGCGACGCACGCGGGACTGCGGCGACCTCTTGATGCTCGACGAGGTGCGAGCGCGCCTGCACCTGGGCATGCCGCAGGTCGCCGGGCACGCGACGATCAGCGTCGACGACATCGTCGGGTCGGTCGGCCGCAGCACCGATTTCGATGGCTGCTTCCGACCGCGCAATCCTGAGCTCGAACGGCGCATCGCCGACATCGATCGCGCCCATCCGGGCGGCCTCAACGAGCCGATCGAGGTCGTGCGGGTCGATCGGGCGTACTTCGTGGTGGACGGCCACAAGCGGGTGGCGCTCGCCAGGGAGCAGGGCCGCGAGTTCATCGATGCCCAGGTCTCGGAGATCCCGACCGCATTCGAGCTCGAGCCGGGAGTGGCGCACGACGCCATCGAGCGCACGGCGCACGAGCTCGCGTTCCGCGAGCAGACCGGGCTGTTGAGCGCCGCGCCTTCGGCCCGGTTCGCGGTCACATCGGTCCAAGGCTATGCCGAGCTGCGCGAGGCGCTCGAGTCCTACGGGTACGAGCTCATGCAGCGGACGAGGCGGTTCCTGACGCGCGAGGAGGCGGCTGCTGCCTGGTACGAGTGCGTGTACCGGCCCACCGTCGCCGCCGCGCGAGCCGCGCGCCTGCCCAACCTGCTGCGCAGCTGCACCGATGCCGACATCTTCCTCACGCTGCACCGCCAGAGCGAGCGCCTGTGGGGGACCGAGTGCCAGGTCGCGCAGCACCGGGCCGATGCGCTCGTCTCGAAGATGGCCTCCGAGGTGACGCCCGAGAGCTCCGTCCTGCGACGGGTCGTGGATCGCGCGCGGGGCCGCAGGCAGCCGCAACTGCTCGAACACCGCGTCGCGGACTAGCACCGCAACCGGGGTCTCGGCACTCGCTCTTCGCGACCGGCGGTGGCATGATGCCCGTCCTTCCGCTTGTTCCGAGTCGCCGCCGCGTGTTCGTGCACTTCCACGCCGGCCCAGTCCGCAGCCGGGGGCGCGCGCGGTCGCGCGCCGGGGTCGTCGCGCTCCTCGCCTGGTGCCTGGCCGTGCTGTTCGCACCCTCGCAGGCATTGGCTGCGGGGAACGAGCTGTCCGGCGGCGCGGTCACGCCCGGGGCGGGCACGACGGCGACGAGCTTCACGCTCCAGGTTGGCTTTTCGTCGAGTCCGGCACGAAATGCGGAGTCGGTGCGTGCCGAGATCGTCGGCGCGGGAGTGACGCTCGACCTCGCGCTGACTGATGGCACGGCCGCGGCGGGGACATGGGCCGGCTCGACGACCTTGCCCGCGGGGACCTGGTCGGTCAGGTTCAGCGCGGCGGTGGCGCAGGGCAATCAGCCCAGTCTCACCGTGTCGAATGCCGTGGTCGTGACCCAGGCCACGCCACCACCGACCCCGACGGCGACCGCGCCGCCGCCGTCCACCGCTCCACCGACGCCCACGCCATCCCCCCGCACGCCACGACCGACGCCACGGGCCACCGGGACGCCGAGCGCGTCGGCGACTGCGTCGTCGAGCGGCTCACCGGCCGCGAGTGGCACGGCCGCGGCAACGCCGACGGCCGGAAGCACACTGGGTGCGGCCGGGTCCGCGCTACCGACGACAACGGCATCCACCGCGGTCGCGCCCGGCTCGCCGTCGCCCGGCTCGCCGTCGCCCGGCTCGCCGTCGCCCGGCACCGCCGTCACGGCGGGACGGCCCGGCACGTCCTCGCCGGCGGAGTCGGTGGACGCACAGCCTGCGGAATCGGCCGGCCCGAGGCCGGATCCGCCGGACGTTGCGCCGGTCCGCGGCTCGGCCAGCCGCAATGCGTTGCTGCTGCTCGGCGGGAGCATCTCTGTGCTCGGCGCGGCGATGCTGGCGCGGCTGTGGGTTACCCGGCGAGGGCGTTGACGCCGCTGCCGCAGGATGGGTGGGTCCGCAGCCGAGCGCAGCGGCGGCTTCTTGCGTTTACCACTCCTGCTGGTGGTAAGCGGAAGCTCAAGCCGCCGCCCGGGTCCAGACCGGCGCATGCGCGCTCATGACAGGCCGTCACGGGCCGTGATCGGCCCGAAGCCTGGTTCGGTTTCCGGTTAGCACCAGCCTCAGGCGTATCTGCAAGAAACCCCGCTCCGCCAGATCGCCGCCGCGCCGCGGGGGTCGTGGGCGCCTCACGCCCAGGCGCGAGGACGCCGGCTCACGCGCAGCGCGGGCGGCCAGCCTCGCGCTCAGCCGCGTGCCGCGGGCTCGGGCTCGGGCTCGGCGGCACCGACCGAGATCCGGTCCGAGGCCGCGTTCTCCCGCCACGCCAGCACCATGAACGGCAGCGCCAGCGCCTGGATCGCCGCGGCGGCGAGGTACGACGAGCCATACCCGGACAGGTCCGCCACGCGGCCCAACGCTGGCTGCGCCACGACGCCACCCGCGGAGCCCATGAGCGAGTCGAACGAGAGGACGGTCGCGCGCTGCTGCGACGGGATGAGTCCGTTGATGAACGCCTGGCGCATCGGCGCTTCGATCGCTGCGGCCATGCACCACACGGCGAGGAGCGTCAGCGCGAGCAGCACCTGGTTCGTGACCCCGATCCATGCCAGGAGCGCCACGCCGAGCACCGTACTGAGCAGGATCGCCTGCGTGCGGCGGCTGAAGAGGCGGCGGACCCATGGCACGATCAGCCCGCCGACGATCTGCGCGCCCGCCACGATCGCCGCGGCGAGACCGGCGATGCTGTACGCGCTCGGGTCGCCGTACAGCTCGAGCAGGTAGGGTTGGAACGCGTAGAAGGCGTAGAAGCCCACGCCGGTCGTGAACGGCGCCGCGAGCATGAGCCAGCGCACCGGGCGGTTCCGCAGGCCGCCGTCGATTGCCCCGTTCAGCACCGTGCGCACGGCGCGCACCGGGTTCGCCCCGCGGTCCGGCGTGAAGCCGAGGTCGTGCATGAAGCGCCACGCCACGACCAGCGTGAGGCCCAGCATCGCGGCGCGGATGATGTACGGCACGCCGAGATCGGTCGCCTGCGCCACGACGCCACCGAGTACCGACCCGGTCAGCATCGCCACGCCGCCTACCACCTGCGCACGGCCGAAGATCGACTCGAGGTCGCCGCCGAAGCCGCTCGAGCGCAGCGCGTCGACGAGCCAGGCCTCCGTGGCGCCGGAGAAGAACGTGAAGCCCAGCCCCAGCAGGATCGAGGCGATCGCCCAGCCCCAGAGCGGCGCCTCGAGGTTCCACATCAGCAGGTAGAGCAGCGTGGAGGCGAGCAGCGTCGCCGCGCCGAGCATGAACGAGAAGCGCCGGCCGCGCGTATCGGCCACGACGCCGGTCGGCACCTCGAACAGCACCTGCCCGACGGTGAAGAACGCATTCGCGGCGAAGGCCTCGGTGTTGCTCAGCCCAGCGTCCAGCAGGAAGAGCGTGTTGACGCCCCAGATGAACGACGCCGCGAGCGTGGTGAGCAGGGTGAGCCACAGATAGACGCGCTGAACGCGTCGCGCGTCATCGGTCACCGCTGCATGCTACCCCGCGGAACAGCAGCGCCCTCTCAGCTGTCAGCCGGTGGCACGTTCTGGTTGAGGCGGAACAGGTTCTCCGGGTCGTATGCGCGCTTGACCGATGCCAACCGGTCCCAGGTGTCACCCGGATACGACTCGTGCACCCGGTCGGGCCCCTCATCGGCCAGGAAGTTCACGTACGCGCCAGGTGCGCCATTGCGCAGGACCGTGGCGAACGTCTCCACCCACGCGGCATGCGCCGGTCGCTCCGACGGTTCGGTGTAGAGCGCCGCGACGTTCACGAGGATCGGCCGGGAGCGGTGCGCGAAGGCCGTCGCGTCGCCCGGGACGCGCGCCATCGCGCCACCCAGGACCCGGATCTGGGCCACGCGCATCATCGCGTCCGATGCTTCGAGATGCTGCATCACCGCTTCCGCCTCCGGCACGCCGAAGCGATCGGCGAAGAGCGTCTGGACCGCCGCGATCGGGTGGTAGTCATCGCCCTCCGGCGGGTACATCTCCGGATACGCCATGGGTCGGACCATGTCGGCGATCGGCGTGGCGAGGGCGCGGAACGGCGCCACCGCGCGCTGCGCCTCCTCCGCCTCACCGGCGAAGGCGAGCATGCCCATCACGACGAGCTTGCCGTGCCACTCCTCGGGGACGAAGGGCATCGGCGGGGCCGGCATCACGTTCGCAATCGTCGACAGCGCCTCGGGTGCCGCCTGGGCCATGGCGACGAAGCCGGCGATGACCTGCGCGTTGGCCGGCAGCATCAGCATCCCACCGGTGAACGACGGCAGCTCGTGCAGCCGGTAGCGGAAGCGGGTCACGACGCCGAAGTTCCCGCCGCCGCCGCGAAGCGCCCAGAAGAGATCGGGATGATGCTCGGCATCCACGGTCAGCAACCGTCCATCGGCGGTGACGATCTCGGCGGCCAGCAGGTCGTCGATCGTCAGGCCGAAGCGCCTGACCAGGTAGCCGATGCCGCCGCCCAGGGTGATGCCGCCGATGCCGACCGACCCGGTGTCGCCGAAGCCGACCGCCAGGCCGTGTTCCGCGGCTGCCGTGGTCACCTCGCCGGCGGTGAGTCCGGCCTGCGCCCATGCCGTCCGCCCCTCGACGTCGATGTCCAGCTGGCGCATGTCGCGCAGGTCGATCACGATTCCGCCATCGCAGACCCCGTGGCCGGCGTTCGAATGACCGCCACCGCGCACGGCCAGCGGCAGGCCGGACTCGCGGGCGAGCTCGACCGCCCGACGGACGTCGGCTGCATCGGCGACCCGTGCGATGAGCGCCGGATGGCGGTCGATGCCGCCGACGAAGACGGCCCGCGCCGCGTCGTAGCCGGCGTCGCCCGGACCGATCACCTCGCCCGTCAGTTCGGCGCGCAGCTGGTCGAGGGGGATCGTGGTCGTCGTGGTCGTCATGTGGACC
>DAINOY010000079.1:0-7358 GCA_036743735.1 Chloroflexota bacterium | reverse complement strand
TGCCCATTCGCGCGCCGCGGCCGTCGCCTCGCCGGCCGGCACGACGCGGTTCACCAGGCCATAGCGCTCGGCGGTGCGCGCATCGATGATCTCGCCCAGCAGGATGAGCTCCTTGGCGCGAGCCGGGCCTACCACGCGCGGGAGGCGCTGTGTGCCGCCGCTGCCGGGGATGACCCCCAGCCGCAGCTCGGGCATGCCGAGGGTCGCTCGTTCGGATGCGACCCGCAGGTCGCAGCACAGGGCGAGCTCCAGCCCCCCGCCGAGCGCGGCGCCCTCGATCGCGGCGATCGTCGGCATCGGCAGCTCGGCGAGCTGGCGGTAGACGTACTTCTCCAGCAGCAGCTTCCCTTCGCCGACGCGGCCGCGCAGCGACTCGAACTCGCCGACGTGCGAGCCGGCGCAGAACGCCCGGTCGCCGCTGCCGGTCACGACGACCGCACGGACCGCCCGGTCGGCCGCGACCTCGGTCAGCAGCGCGCCGAGCTGGCGCGTCAGCTCGACGGTCACCAGGTTGAGCGGCGGGTTGTCCAGGACGATCTCGGTGATCGGGCCGCGCTGGATGGTGACGAGCTCAGGCATCGGCGCGCTCCGTGGCGCGGCGGGCGAAGTCCGCCGCCAGCCCCATCGGTCCCTCGCGGAAGAGGCGCTCGTCCATGAGCCGCAGCTCGTCGGCGACGCGTGGCCGAAACCCCATGCGGCCGATGACGTCCTCTTCGACGCCGAGGCCGTCCGCGATCTCGATCAGCGTGACACCGTCATCGGTCAGCGCGAAGACGGCACGCTCGGTGATGTAGCGCACCTCCTGCCCGCGGCGGCGCGCCACCTCGGCGCTGAAGCTGATCTCGCGCACCTGCGGCACGAACTTTCCCAGGCTGCCGTCGCTCACGATCCGCAGCCGCCCGTCGCCGATGTCGAGCTCCAGGCCGCGCGCCGTGAGCGTGCCGACGAAGCAGAGCTTGCGGGTCCGTGCGCTGATGTTCGGGAAGCCGCCCGGGCCGCGGATGCGGCCCTCGAAAGCGTGGACGTTCACGTTGCCCGCCGGGTCGACCTCGGCGAAGCTGAGGCTCGCGACATCGAGGCCGCCGCCGTCGTAGAAGTCGAACATGTACGGCTGGTCGATCATCGCCTGGTAGTTGAAGCCGGCACCGCCCTCGTTGCCGGCGACCGGCACGCCGCCGAAGATGCCCTGCTCGACACTGAGCACGAGCTGGTCGGCAATCCCCTCCTCCCAGGCGATGCGGCCGATGCCCTGGCTGATCCCGAAGCCCAGGTTGCAGATGCTCCCCGGGCCGAACTCCATGAGCGAGCGGCGCCCGATGACCTTCCGCACGTCGAGCGGCACGGGCTCCTGCCCCGCGCTCGGGCGGCGCAGCTGCCCGGCGTAGTAGGGCGAGTACTCGGTGATGTACGTCTGCCACTGGTCGGGGACCAGGTAGGCGTGGTCGATCAACGCCCCCGGCACCTTCACCTCGCGCTGCGGGATGGAGCCACGGGCGGCGAGGCGCTTGGCCTGCGCGATGACGATCCCACCGCTGTTGCGCGCGGCCATCGCCATCGACAGCATCTCGCCCTGGATCGCCTCCTCCTCCATCGACAGGTTGCCGTCCTCGTCGACCGTCGAGCCGCGGATCACCGCCACGTCGATCGGGAAGGCGTGGAAGAAGAGCCACTCCTGGCCGCGCAGCTCGACGAGCTCGACCATCGGCTCGGTGGTGATCGCGTTCTGGCGCCCGCCGGTCTGGCGCGGGTCGACGTACGTGCCCAGCCCCACGGCGGTGATGAGTCCTGGCCGTCCCGCGGCGATCTCGCGGGTCAGCTGGCTGAGGACGCCCTGCGGGAACGAGTACGCCTCGAGCTGGTTGGCCTCGACCATGGCGCCCAGGCGCGGCTCGTTGCCGATGTTGCTGCCGATCGTGCGCCGCATGAGCCCCGGCAGCGCCAGCTGGCTGAAGCCACGGTCGGCGAAGTCGCCGATCCCGACGACGCGCACCGTGGTGAGATCGCGCGGGGTGCCGTGAGCCTCGAACTGCGCGGCGAGCTGGTCGATGAAGGCCTGCGGCAGCGCGTGGCCCGCTCCAGAGCCGCCGATGAGCACGGTCTGCCCATCGCGCACCAGTCCGACCGCTTCCTCGACCGAGATGACGCTCCTCATGGCATGTAGCCCCCGGCGTTCGGATTGAGGGTCTGGCCCAGGAAGAGTGCCGACGCGTCCGACAGCAGGAAGATCACGGCATTCGCCACCTCATCCGGCTGGCCGAACCTGCCGAGCGGCAGCTCGGCCTGGCGTCGCCGGCCGACCTCGCCCTCGGTGACCTGGGAGCCCATGTCGGTGAGCGTCACGCCCGGGGCCACGGCATTGACGCGGATGCCCCTTGGTCCGAACTCCTTGGCCAGCGACTTCGTGAGGCCGATGAGCCCCGCCTTCGCGGCGCTGTAGTGCGCCACGCCGGCGAAGCCGATCTGCCCGAGGCGCGATGCGATGTTGACGATGGCGCCCGAGCCCTGCTCCACCATCTGCGGCAACACGGCCTGGCACGTGTAGAAGGCGCCGAACAGGTCGGTGCGCATGACCGCCTCCCATTCGGCGTCGCCGATCTCGAGGAACGGGCTCTCCGGCATCACGCCGGCATTGTTGACCAGCCCGTCGATGCGGCCGAACGTCTCAAGCGTCGCTGCCGCGAGGGCTTCCACCTCGTCGCGGCTCGTGACGTCCGCGCGGTGCACCAGCGCCCGTCGCCCGAGCGCCTCGATCTCGCGCCCGACGGCGCCCGCGCGGTCGGACTCGGTCACGAAGCTGAGCGCCACGTCGGCGCCGGCTCGCGCGGCCATGCGCGCCACGGCGGCGCCGATGCCACGGCTACCGCCGGTCACGAGGACGACGTGCCCGTCAAGCACGCCCATGCGCGGCTCCGAGACTGGGTGAGCCTGGCGACGCTGCGCGCCGCCAGGCCCTGGGATTCGACCTCACTGGTACTCGTCGGTGAACACGTCGGCCACGTCGACCGTGGACTCGATGATCCCCGCGTCGGAGAGGACGCGCTGCGTCTCCTCCCACTTCTCGGCGGTCTGCGTCAGCAGATCGTCACCGGCATAGTCGAACGCACCCTGCAGCAGGGCCTCGTGCACCGCGCGCCGCTCCGCCGTCTCGGGGTTCGCCGCCTCGAGCGCGTCGAGCGCCGCCTCGGGATCGGCCTCGGCCGCCTCCCAGCCCTTGCGGACGCCGTCGACGAAGCACTGGACCTGGTCGGGGTTCTCGGCGATGTAGTCGGGATTCGACGCGATCGCCAGGCCGTAGATGTCCTGCCCGTAGTCTGCGAGCGGGACGACGTTGAGGTTCGCCTCCGGGTCAGGATCGATGTTCGCCACCTCGTTCGCGAAGAAGGTGATGAAGTCGACCTGGTCAGCCAGGAGCTGCGCGATGCCCGGCGCCGGGACGCTGACCTCGCGCACGTCGGTGATGTTGTTCTCGGCGAAGAGCGCCTTCAGCAGCAGGTAGGGCGAGCCGCCGGGGACCGCGCCCCAGGTTCGGCCTGCGACGTCGGAAAGCTCGGTGATGTCGGCCGCCTTCTTCGACACGATCGAGGCGGGGTTCGTCTGGTACACGACGCCGAGCGCGGTGATCTCCAGCCCGCGGGTCGCGCCGGCGATGATCGAGACCGCGTCGGTGAGGCCGAACTGCTGCGACCCGTTGGCGACGAGCTGCGCGGTGTCGCCCGAGCCCTGCCCGGCGGCCATCGAGACGTCGAGCCCGCACTCCTCCCAGAAGCCTTCCTGCTTGGCCAGGAAGAACGGGGCGTGGTTGCCGGCGATCACCCAGTTGAGGCGGAAGTCGACCGAGGTCATCTCGACGGGTGTCGCCTCCGCGGATGCCTCCTCGCTGGCGCTCGTCTCAGGCGCCTCGCTGGCGGCCGCGCTCTCCGACGCGCTCGGGCTGGCGCTGCCTCCAGCAGTGCAGCCGGCGGCGATGAGCGCCAGGGCGGCGAACACCACCAGCAGCCGATGGATTCGGGTCATCAACACTGTGCCTCCTCCTATCTGGTCCCAAGCTCTGTGGGTCTGGACTGAAAACCTTTGCCACGGGGGTGTGAATCGGTCCTGACTGGCTCCTCCGGGCTATGCGGTGATGAAGGTGGAGTCGTCGCGGTGCCACGGCAGCAGCAGGCGCTCGAGGACACCGACGATGACGAACAGGACGACGCCGATCGCAATGAGCAGGATCAGCGAGGCGAAGAGCAGCGTGGAATCGAGCAGCGTATTGGCGTAGACGAGCAGGTAGCCCAGGCCTGAGTCCGCGCCCACCCACTCGCCGACGACGGCGCCCACGACGGCCAGGGTGATCCCGATCTTCAGGCCGGAGAAGATCTGCGGCAGCGCGTGCGGGAATCGGATCTTGAAGAAGATCTGCGCCGGGCTGGCATGGACCGATCGCAGCAGGTCGAGCAGGTTTCGATCGACCGACGAGAAGCCCTCTGCCGCGGTGACCGTCACCGGGAAGAAGACCATGAGGGCCGTGACCACGATCTTGGGCATGATGTCGAAGCCGAGCCACAGCACCATGAGCGGCGCGATGGCGATCTTCGGCACGGCCTGTGAGGCGACGATCAGCGGGTAGATCGTGTTGCGGAAGATCGTCGAGTAGGCGATCGGGATGGCCAGCGCGAGGCCCAGGGCCACGCCGACGGCGAAGCCGATGCCGATCTCGGTCAGCGTCACGATGCTGTGCTCCCAGAGGAGCGGCCACGAGCGGACGAGCCGCTCGACGATCGCGCTCGGCGCAGGAAGGATGTAGACCGGCACGTCGGTGAAGCGAGAGGCGAGCTCCCACAGGCCGACGATCGCGGCCAGGAAGACCGCCGGCAGGATGCGCTGCCAGCCGGGGCCGGTGGCGGTCAGATCCTCCGCATCGTTGCGGTCGACGAGCTCCGCGGCCTGCGGCACCGGCTCAGTGCGCTGCGCCACTGTCGCCCTCCTCGATGTAGTCACGCAGCTCGGCCTCGTACCGTGAGAACTCCGGTTCGTGCCGCGTCTGCACGGTGCGCGGACGCGGGAGATCGATGCGGACGTCGGCGCGGATCCGGCCCGGGCGCGCGGACAGCACGACGACCCGGTCCGAGAGGAGGACCGCCTCGGGGATCGAGTGGGTCACGAAGACGACGGTCCGGTTGCCATCCCAGATCCGCAGGAGCTCCTCGCCCATCCGGTCGCGGGTGATGGCGTCGAGCGCCGCGAAGGGCTCGTCCATGAGCAGGATGTCGGGGCTCAGCGCCAGCGCCCGGGCCAGCGCGACGCGCTGCTTCATGCCGCCCGACAGCTGCGACGGGTAGTAGTCCTCGAAGCCCTTCAGGCCGACCGTCGAGAGGAGGTCGCGCACCGAGGTGCCGCCGTTCGCCTCGCCGGTGATGTCGAGGAGGAGCGAGGCGTTGCCCATCACCGTGCGCCACGGCAGCAGCGTCGCGTCCTGGAAGACGAAGCCGAACTTGCGCGCCTGGAGCGCGGCCTCGACCCGGTCGCCGTCGATCGTGATCTCGCCCCGGCTCCGCGGCACGAGCCCACCGATGATCTTCAGCAGGGTCGTCTTGCCGCAGCCCGACGGCCCCAGGAGCGAGACGAACTCGCCCGCCCCGATCGTGAGATTGACGTTCTGGAGCGCCTCCTGCGTCCCGCGGGCTGAGCGGTACCGCTTCTGCAGGCCGCTGATCACGATCTGGGGATGGCCGTCGGCGCGTTGCGGCGTGGCGTCGCTGCGCACCGGCGGCTGCGTCACGCTCATGCCTGCGCCACCAGTGCCGCCTCGTGCGGTGGCGCAGTGTCCAGGAGCCCGACCCGCGGGGCGGCAATGGAGCCACGCCGCATCACCTCGAACGGCATCACCTGGCGATGCGGGCGACGGCCATCGAGAATCTTCAGCGCCATGCGGAAGCCGCCGGCGCCCAGTGATCGAAGCGGGACGCGCACGGTCGAGAGCGGCGGGTTCGTCCGCGCGGCGGCCGGGATGTCGTCGAAACCACTCACCGACAGCTCGTCCGGGACCGCAATCCCGAGCTCGGCGAGGCGGTCGAGCACCCCGAGCGCGAGCAGGTCGTTCGCACACGCGATGGCGGTCAGGTCCGGCGCCGCGGCCAGCAGCGCATCGACGCCCTGCGCGCCGCCCGGCTCGTCGAAGCTGGTCGCGACGATGAGGTTCGGGTCGGCCTTGATGCGCGCCTGGCCGAGCGCCTGCCGGTAGCCCTGCTCGCGATCGTCGGAGACGTAGAGCCGGCTCGGTCCGCTCAGGTAGCCGATGCGCCGATGGCCCTGCTCGACGAGCAGGCCGACCGCCGCCGCCATGCCGCCGACGTTGTCGAAGCCGATGGACGCGGCGCCGCGCGAGCTGGGCGACAGGTTGATGACGGCCGCGCCGTAGCGCTCCATGGCGGCCAGGTGCCGGGCCACGGTCGTCTCCAGCTCGGAGTCGCGGATTCCGCTGCCGGCGAAGATGACGATCGCGGCGCGCATGCTGCGCAGCAGCCGGACGTACGACTCCTCGCGCTCGGCGATGCGGTCGCTGCTGCAGGTGATGACGAGGAAGCCGGTGTGCTCCGCGGCGTCCTCCACGCCGCGCACGATCTCGGAGAAGTAGGGATCGGTGACGTCATGGACGATGACCCCCACGATCGGGACGCGGCTCTTGAGCAGCCCGCGGGCCAGCGCATTCGGCACGAAATCGAGGGTCTCGGCGGCGGCGAGGACGCGCTCTCGGGTCGCCTGGCTGACCGCGTGGTTCGATCCGGACAGGACGCGTGATGCAGTTGCCGGCGAAACCCCGGCGAGGCGCGCGACGTCGATGACCGAGGCCATGCGGACTCCTCGAGGGAAAAGGTTTGCACTAGGCTAGGGGCTCGGCGCGCGCCGCGTCAAGCAATTTGGGAAAACCATTTCCTTTCCGCTGCGCGGCGGCTATCATCGGTCCATTCAGCAGCCCCGGTGGAGGAAGGCAAATGGCGCTCAACTTCCGCGGCCTCATCGCCGCGACCGTGCTTCCCATGGACCAATCGGCACAGCCCGATGAGGATGCCCTGCGGGGCTATATCCGCTGGGTTGCTGACCAGGGGGTCGTGGGCGTCGCGATCAACGCCGACACCGGGGAGACGGCGCATCTCACGCAGGCGGAGAAGGTTCGCGTGCTCGAGGTTGTCCGATCCGAGCTGCCCGACGAGGTGATGATGGTCGCTGGGCTGGCCGGCCCCTTCACCGCCCAGGCGGTCCAGCAGGCGCGTGACTACCGGGCGGCGGGCGCCGACGCGCTTCTCGTCTTCCCGATCCCGGCCTACCTCTCGTCACCCCTCGACCCGGCGATCCCGGTGCGCTACCACGAGGCG
>DAINOY010000078.1:0-7466 GCA_036743735.1 Chloroflexota bacterium | reverse complement strand
CGGCATGCGCGTTCAATCGCCCGGGCAGGGAACCTCCTCGTTCCAGGCCGAGTCCGATTCGTAGCGCTCCAGGAAGAACGAGGCCTCGCACGTGTCGCTGAACCCCAGCAACGCTCGCGACAGGTCCAGTCGTGACAGGTCCTTCATCTCGAAGGTGTGCGATGGCGGCCCGGCGGCCAGGATCTCGTCGCCCCAATCGCGGCAGGCGGCCTCCGAGACCGAGGCTGACCCATCGCAGCGGATCGTCACGTCCGGGTCGACGGTCGAGGTCGCCTCGACCGTCGGGCGGCCGAGGAAGAGCCACAGGCCGGCAGCCACGATGACCAGGATGACCACACCCGCGACGATCCGAAGCACCGAGGGATGATGCCGCACCGGCGCCCCGTCCGCACGGGCCGTCGCACTATCCTCGGGGCGATGCGCCCGCTCCCTCCTCCATTCGACACGATCGCCGCGGGGCTGCCGACGCCGATCGAGCTCCGCGGCACGACATTGCTGAGCAACCGGCTCTTCACGAAGGACTTCGCGTTCAGCGTCGACGAGCGCGAGGCGTTCGAGCTGAACGGCCTGCTGCCTGCGCACGTCATGACGATCGAGGAGCAGGTCGCGCTCGAGATGGAGCGGCTGCGGCGCAAGGACGACGCGCTCGAGCAGTACATCGGCCTGGCGGCGCTCCAGGACCGCAACGCGACACTCTTCTATCGGGTCCTGGCCGAGCACCTCGAAGAGCTGATGCCGATCGTCTACACGCCGACGGTGGGGCTCGCCTGCCAGGAGTTCAGCCACATCCTGCGGCGGACCCGAGGCGCCTGGATCACGCCGGCTGATCGCGACCGGATCCCGGAGGTGCTGCGGAACGGCCCGTACGACGACGTGCGGCTCATCGTCGTGACCGACAACGAGCGCATCCTGGGCCTGGGTGATCTCGGAGCGGGCGGGATGGCGATCCCCATCGGCAAGCTCGCGCTCTACACCGGCGCCTGCGGCATCTATCCCGGCCTCACGCTGCCGGTCAGCCTCGATGTCGGGACCGATAACGAAGCTCTGCTCGCCGATCCGCTGTACATCGGCCATCGCGAGCGGCGTCTGCGTGGCGAGGCGTACGACGACCTGGTCGATGCCTTCGTGAGCGGCGTGGCCGAAGTCTGGCCGGGCTGCGTCATCCAATGGGAGGACTTCAAGCAGCACAACGCGCTGCGCATCCTGGACCGATACCGCGGCCGGGTCCCGAGCTTCAATGACGACGTCCAGGGTACGGCCGCGGTCGTCCTCGCCGGGCTCATCACGGCGCTGCGACACCTCGACCGACCGCTGAGAGGCCAGCGGATCCTCCTGGCAGGCGCAGGGGCCGCCGGGATCGGCATCGCGCGGCTCCTCCGCGCCGAGATGGCCGATGCCGGGATGACGGCCGCGGAGATCTCCCGCACGCTCCTCCTCGTCGACTCACTCGGCCTGGTCCACGCCGATCGGCCCGGCCTCGCCGACTCGAAGCGCTCACACGCGATCCCGGGCGCGCTCTGCCATGCGCTCGGTCTGCGCCCCGACGCGGATCTGCTCGAGGCGGTCACGGTCTTCCGGCCGTCGGTGCTGATCGGGACGACGGGGGTCGCCGGCTCGTTCTCCGAGCCGGTCGTCCGGGCGATGGCAGCGGCGGCCGACCGACCGCTGATCATGCCGCTCTCGAATCCGACGGCGGTCGCGGAGGCGCGTCCGGCGGACCTGCTGACCTGGACCGATGGGCGCGCGCTCATCGCGACCGGCAGCCCCTTCCCGCCGGCGGCGCACGAGGGTGACCTCCGCACCGTGGGGCAGGCGAACAACGTCTTTGTCTTCCCGGGGCTCGGCCTCGGCGCCATCGTGTCCGAGGCGCGGGAGATCACCGACCAGATGGTGCGCGCGGCAGCTCATGCACTGGCCGACAGCGCCGACGGCGAGCGACTGGCATCGGGCGCGCTCTATCCATCGGTCGGCTCGCTGCGCTCGGTCTCGCGATCCGTGGCCCTGGCAGTCGCGCGCGAGGCGATCCGCTCCGGCCACGCCGGCGCGGCGGCGGATTCCATGGAGGCCGAGATCGACGCGGCGATGTGGTGGCCGGCCTACGTGCCCTACCTACCCGCCTGAGGGACTCGAGGAGCGACAGGCTCAGGCCCGAGCCGCGGTGAGCTGCTCCTTCATCGCCGCCATCCGATCGCCCAGCTCCTGGAGCTCCGCGGCCTCGAAGACCTGGCGCGCCTGCTTGAACATCTCGCCCTCCTCCTCCTCGATGTGATGCTCGAGGTTCTCCTTCATCACCGTGAACTTCGCGGCCCACGTCTCATCGGTCACGTCGGTCTGTTCGAGCTCGGACATGATCGTGTCGACGACGTTGTGCTCCTCGTAGGCCTCCAGGACGATGTCCTTGGCCTTGGGGTGGTCACGGAGCGCGGGGTAAAAGATCTTCTCCTCGATCTCCTCGTGCACGGTGAGCTCCTGCTTGATCGTGGCGAAGAGCTCGGTCCGCGTCTTCTCGGCTCGCTCGGTGGTCGCGTCGCCCTCGTTGAGGAGCTTCTTGACCTTGTCGTGATCGGTCTTGAGCAGCTGGAGCGCGTCCATCGGGGTTCCCTCGTTGCATGGCCGGTCGGCGGGAGCCGTAACGCAACCGTCGTGCCACGCCCGGCGGGTGGCGGACGCTACCCGGAGCAGGCGCCGTTGAAGGAGTCGCTGAACGAGCCGTTGGCCGGGATGAACTGCCCGGCGTAGCCAGCGGGCGAGAGGGTCAGCTGGAGGACACCGTTCGTGTCCCCGTTGAATACCTCGCTCCCCGGCTGCAGCCCGGTCGTCCCTCGGAGTCCAGCACCGCCGGTGCCGACGACGACCTCGCGGATGCCGTTCACCGGGGCGAAGCGCTCGTAGTCGTGATCGTGCCCGTTGATCACCAGCTCGGCGCCGGCGCCGGTTAGGGCATCCCAGAACGGCTGGACGTCGGTGTCGTTGCCGTGCTGGCCCGACGAGTAGCGCGGGTGGTGCCAGTAGGCGGCGATGCAGCTCCTGGGGTTCGCCGCGAGATCGCCGCGGAGCCAGTCGATCTGACCCTGCGAAACCACCTCCGAGTTCAGCGAGTAGACACGCCACGCCCCGAGGTCGTAGGCGTAGTAGCCGAGTCCGGCGGCGCCTGCGTTCGCGCCGAAATAGCCGTAGTAGCCACTCGCGCCGGAGGTGTGGTAGTCGTGGTTGCCCGGCGCCGGCAGCGTCCTTGCCTTGTGGCGACCCCAGCTCGGCCCGTAGCAGTCGGTGAACTCCTGCTCGGTTCCGTCGCTGTACACGTTGTCGCCGGCGGTGAAGACGGTCCCGCCGATGCCGTCGAGCAGCGCGGCAGTGGCCTCGTCGGCCTTGTTGCTGCAGCTCGCGATGTCACCCGCACCCACCAGCACGAAAATGCCACCGGGAACGGGCGTGGCGGCCGGCGTCGGCGCCGCGGTGGGCGTCGGAGCGGCCGTGGCGGTGGCGGTCGCCCTTGATGTCGGCGCCGCGGTCGCCGAGGGGGCGGGCGTCGCGCTGGCGATCTGGCCGGGCGTCGGCGTGCCGGCGTGTCCCGGGTTGGGGGAGCGCGTCGGGCGCGGGCTGCGGCTCGGCTTCGCCGAGCGCGACGGCTTCGCGGCCGCCGCATCCGTGGTATGGCCTGAGCCGGCGGCGAGCTCGACGTCGATCGGCTGCCCGGGCAGGGTCACGAGCAGCAGGATCAGAACGCCAATCGCGAGTCGGGTCCCCAGTCTGAGCGGCACGCGTCAGATCCCCTGGCGTGGAGCGCGCCCACGGCGATCGCGAGCGGCGTGCGTCATCATACGCCCCGTGATCGAGCGACCCGACGGCAGCGGCTCGTACGGCGTGATGGAGGCGCCGGACCTTGGCGGATGGGTCCTGGTCGACGCCGAGCGCTACCGGATCGTGGATCCGCCATATCTCTACCCGACGCGGGAATCGGCACTCGACGGCCTCCAGCGACGCATCGCGGAGGACCGCGAGGAGGCCGAGGCACGCGAGCGGTTCGAGGAGGAGCTGCGCCGCCTGCGCGACGAGCCCGCCTGACGCGAGCCCCTGAAGCTCACGCGATCACGCCGCGCGCCCGGAGCTGAACCAGCTCGGCCGCTCCCACCCCCACGACGCGCAGGATCTCGTCCGTATGCTCGCCGAGGCGCGGCGGGGGGAGGCGGAGTGGCAGCTGGTCGCCCGCGGCATGCAGGGGCGACGGCGCGAGGCGCATTCCCGCCTCCTCGACGACCCAACCGCCAGTCGCGCGTTCCATGTCGTCCACCGCCTCCCCCAGGCGGTTGACCGGGCCCGCCGGCACGTCGGCGGCATGCAGCGCGGCCAGCAGCTCGCCACGACGCCACCCGGCCAGGCGGGCGCGCAGCTGCGAGATCAGCTCCGAGCGTCCGGCGACGCGACCTGGGTTCGTGGCGAATCGGGCGTCGACCGGCATCCCGAGCACCTCGCACAGCGCGGCGAACTGCGCGTCGTTGCCCACGGCCAGGACGACATGTCCATCGGCGACCTCGAATGCCTCGTACGGCACGATGTTCGGGTGTGCGTTGCCATGCCGCTGCGCCTCCTCACCGCTCGCGAGATGGTTGCCGAGGACGTTGACGAGGCTCGTCACGCCCGTCTCGATGAGGCTCACGTCGAACCGATGCGGGCCATGGGTGTCGTGCGCGCGGGCCACCAGGCCGGCCAGGGCACCGACCGCCGCCTCGAGTCCCGCGATGAGGTCGAGCAGCGCGACCCCAACCTTCATCGGCGAACCGTCTGGCTCGCCGGTCACGGCCATCAGGCCGCTCACCGCCTGCGCCAGCAGGTCGTAGGCAGGGCGATCGGCATCGGTCCCGCGAAAGCCACTGATGGCGCTCACGACGAGCGCCGGGTGCTGCGCCACGACCTCGTCGATCCGCAGCGTCTCGACCGTTCGCGGCCGGAAGTTGTGGACGAGCAGGTCGGCGTGCGCGGCCAGGCGTTGCAGCAGGGCGTGGCCGTCATCGGTCCGCAGGTCGACCACGAGGCTGCGCTTGTTGCGGTTGACCGATGCAAAATAGGCGCTCCGCCCATCCGCTGGATCGCCCCAGAACGGCGGACCCCAGGCCCGCGTCTCGTCGCCGGACGGCGGCTCGAGCTTCCAGACGTCGGCCCCCAGGTCGCCGAGCAGCATCGTCGCGAACGGCCCGGCCAGGACGCGGCTGAGGTCAAGGACGCGGATCCCGGCCAAAGGCAGCGGCGCAGTCATGGTCCCGAACGGTACTAGCATGGACCGATGAAGATCGGCCTCATGCTCCACCTCAGCGACGACGACGCGCTCGGCCGTCCACCCTCCTTCGAGACGCTGCGCGACATGTCGATCGCGGCCGACGACGCCGGCCTCGACTCGGTGTGGGGCGCCGACCACCTCATCTTTCGGCGCGAGGACGGCGCTGACGAGACCAGCAACGGCATCCACGAGTGCTGGACCGTGCTCAGCGCCGTGGCCGCCGTCACGCGGCGCGTGCAGATCGGGCCGCTGGTGCTGGCGATGCCGTTCCGGCCGCCGGCGCTGCTGGCGAAGATGGCGACGACGCTCGATGAGGTCAGCGGGGGCCGGCTCATCCTCGGCATCGGGTCCGGATGGCACGAGCCGGAGTTCGACGCCTTCGGCTACCCCTTCGACCACCGCGTCGGCCGCTTCGACGAGGCGCTGGCCGTGCTGCTCCCGCTGCTGCGCGGCGAGCGGGTGACGCACGAGGGGCGCTGGTACGCGGTGGAGGATGCGCAGATCCTGCCTCCCGGGCCGCGCGCCGGTGGCCCGCCGATCCTCATCGCCGGCAAGCAGCCACGCATGCTGCGCCTCGTCGCCGAGCACGCGGACCTGTGGAACGCCGCCTGGTACGGGCTCCCGGAGACCGCCGGCGAGCTCGATGAGCGCGTGCATGCGGTGCGCGCGGCGTTGGACGCCGCCGGGCGGGATCCGGCGACGCTGGGGCTCACCGCGGGCGTCTTCGTCGCCTTCCCGGAGCTGTACGAGGGTCCGAACGAGGAGCCGCCCAAGCGCGCCATGACCGGCACGGTCGAGGAAGTGGGCCGGCAGCTGGCGAGCTACGCGGATCGCGGGATGTCGCACCTCATCTGCCATCTGTGGCCGTCGACCCCACGCGCCGTCGAGCAGCTCGCTGCGGCTGCCGAGGTCGCGCGATCCGTCGTGCGGGATGGGCTACGTGGCGCGGAGACGGTCACGAGCTCAGGCGCAGGCGCAGGCGCAGGCTCAGGCGCAGGCGCCTGATTCAACTGGATGCATCGGATCACACCACCCGCCGGCCACCCGCGCGCTGTGATGCACCCAGATGGTTCACGCAGCGCCGACCAGCGCCCATCGGCGTGATCTGATCCACCCAGCTGAATCAACCCGGTGACCGCGCGCGAGCCAGGATCCGGAAGTCCCCTTCCCGCCCTCGTTACGCCGCCGGCTCGCGTGTCAGGAGCACGTGCCGCTGCCGGCTGCCGCGCCGCAGCCGCACCAGGTTGCGCCCCACGATCCTGCGCCCGCACGTTGCACAGACCGTCCAGCGCCCCTCGCGGACGAGCGTGATCGCGTGCTCCGGCACGAGGATGCGCCACGGCGCGCGCCGCTCGCGCACGAGGGCACGACGCTCCGCCGCCGCGGCCGCAGCCCCCGGCACGCCCAGCCGGCGTGCGTGCCGCAGGCTGCTCGGGTAGCGCATCGACTCAAGCCGCAGCCCATCCGCGGAGGCGATGCCGTGCTTGGCGTACAACGCGAAGGCATCGGTCCAGAAGCGCTCGTCGTGGTGGGCCACGCGGCCCCGACGGCGCCGACGCACCGGCGCCGGACCGATCCAATGCGCCAGCTCGTGGAGCAACGTCAGGCGAGCGTCGATCTCGTCGCTGCCGGCGGTGACACTTACGCTGCCAGTTGCGTGGCGGGTGACCCCCGACGACCCGATCCGGTCACGCCGACGCCAGCGCAGCTGCGGCACAGGGCGTCCGGCGGCCTCGCACACCGATCGTGTCAGCTCGATCGCCCACTCTGGAGTCACTCGGGCACGATAGCCGCAGACCCACGGCCGCGCAGCCACCCATCGCGATTCTGTGATGAATGGTTCAGCCTGTAGCTCCGAGTTGCCGGGCGCGTCATTCAGCAGAGAATGAAATCGGGCCGGATCGGAGCCGTTTCATCCATTCAGGCCCCGTTTGAGTCTGTGGTGAATGCCACGGCGGGTAGTGGCGACTTCCCGGGCGTTTCATGCACCAGGTGAATGCGCGAGAGAGTGTCCGAGCGCCAGCCGTCCTTGATCACGTGGCGCTCCTTCCTGCAACCCTCGCTTCGAGCGCGGACAGCATCTGCTGATCACGTGGTGATCAAAACAGCGGGTGAGACCGTGGGTCGGGCCAGATCAGCGGGGCTCAGGCGCTGAACGGCTCATCCCGTGATCAGACCGTCCGGAGAGCCC
>DAINOY010000077.1:0-7490 GCA_036743735.1 Chloroflexota bacterium | reverse complement strand
ACCGCGATGAAGCGCGATGCCGCGGAGACCGCCTCGAGGTACCGCCAGCGGTGCTCGGGCTGGCGCAGCTGCCGCGCCACGAACGAGGCGTGCTCGGTAATGACGAGCGGCCAGCCCAGGCGCCGCGCCAAACCGGCCGCCGCGAAGCCATCGGGATAGGCGGTGTGGGCATGGACCACGCCGTGCGCGCCGCCGGTATCGAGCCGGTCGGCGAGGAGCTCGAGCGCCACGCGCCTGCGATCCGCTTCCTCGCCGGCGGGCAGCGAGCCACGCCCGTAGGGCTCGGGCACCGGCAGGCGCGCGGTTCCGATGCGCCCGCTGGTGGACCAGCCACCCGGCGAGACGAGGTCGGCGCGTGCCGCGGCTCCAGCCCGTAGACGGCCAGTGATCGACTCGGAACGGCGCGCGGCGGCGCCATTGTCGACGTACGCGATCTCGAAGGAGGCGACGAGCGGATCCACGAGCCCGCTGCCGGCCAGGGCCTCTGCCTGATCAGCGACGAATCGGCCGCGGCCGGGGTCGTCCACGCCGGGATACCAGGTCGCAACGATGACCGCCTTGATCGGCGCCGATCGCTGCTCCACGGGTCCCATGCGTCGGTAGTCTAGCGTCGGCCCGCACGCATGACAGGCCATACGCGTCCTGCTACCGTACGCTCCGACATGACGGCCCCCCAGTCGGACGCGCTCCCATCGACGCTGCGCGCTCCGGTTCAGCGTCGCTCGTTCTTCGGCCTCGTCCTCGATGGCTTCGTCGAGCTCCTGAACCGGCGCCGTCTGATCCGCTACATGGTTGTCGCGAACCTGAAGCGGACCCACGCCGACACGGTCCTGGGGCAGATCTGGTGGGTCCTCGATCCGCTGATGCAGATGGGCATCTACGTCGTGCTGGTCGAGATCATCTTCAACCGCGGCACGCCGGACTACCCGCTCTTCGTTTTCGCGGCCATTCTGCCGTGGAAGTGGTTCACGATCGCGCTCGGCGGCGGGACCGGCTCGGTGACCGGGCGCGAGGGTCTGATCCGGCAGGTGCAGTTCCCGAAGATCGTCCTCCCGGCCGCGGCGGTCGTCGCCGGCACGGTGAACTTTTTCATCAGCCTCATCGCCCTGGCACTGATGTACGTCCTCTTCCTGGATCGGCTCAGTCCGTGGTTGCTGCTCATCCCGGTCATCGCGGTGGTGCAGTTCGTGTTCAGCCTGGCGCTCGCCATCGCCCTCTCGGCGATCAACACGTTCTACCGAGACGTCCAGAACCTGCTGGGCCACGTCCTGCGGCTGTGGTTCTACGCCTCACCGGGCCTCTGGTCGTTCAAGGACCACCTCCAGGACTCGCCCGTTCTGCGCACCGTGTTGGGCCTCAACCCGATGGCGCCGATCCTCGAGTCGTATCGCAACGTCATCTACGGCAACCAGGACGGCTCGCACGCGCCACCGGAGTTCATCGGGCTGGCGATCGCGCTCGGCTTCTCGCTCGTCCTGCTCGTTGTCGCCGTCGCGCTCTTCAAGCGCATGGAACCGGCGTTCGCCAAGGTCGTGTGAGATGACCGTCGAAAAGCCAGCCGCCGACGAGGAGGCGCCGCTCACCGAGGCCGAGCTCCAGGCCGCCGAGCGGGACGATTCCCAGTGGGAACAGCAGATGGAGGAGCGCCGCCGGGTGAGCAGCCCCGACGGCCGGCCGGCGGTCAGCATCCGTGACCTCGGGATCCGCTACAACCTGCGGCTCACGCGGCGGACCACGCTGAAGCAGTCGCTGGCGGGACTGGTGCGGCGCAGCGAGGACGTGAAGTCCACGCATTTCTGGGCGATTCGCAACCTGAACCTCGACATCCAGCACGGCGACAACCTCGGCGTGGTGGGACCGAACGGCGCCGGCAAGACGACACTGCTCCTCTCGCTCGCCGGGATCCTCGCGCCGAGCGAGGGCGAGGTGGAGATGTTCGGCGGCACGTCGACGCTGCTCACCATCGGCGCCGGGTTCGACGGCGAGCTGACGGGCCGCGACAACATCGATCTGGCGGGGGCCTTCCTGGGCATCCCGCACCAGGAGATGGCCAGGATCACGCCCGAGATCGTGGAATTCGCCGACATCGGTCCCTTCATCGACGCGCCGCTGCGCACCTACTCGACCGGCATGCGGGCCCGTCTCGGGTTCTCGATCGCGACCTCGATCATCCCGGACATCCTCCTCCTCGACGAGGTCCTGGGCACCGGCGACCAGACGTTCCGCGCGAAGAGCCAGGCGCGCATCCGCGAGCTGATCAAGACCGCGAAAGCGGTCGTGGTCGTGACCCACGACCTCGGCTACGTCACCGAGTTCTGCAACCGCGCGATCCTCATGGAGCGCGGCGGGATCGTGGCCGAGGGGAGCCCGGCCGACATCGTCTCGACGTACCGCGACCGCGTGCGAGAACGCAAGCTGATCGCGGAGAGCGAAGCCAAGCGGTTCGCGTCCGGCACGCCGGGCTGACCGCCACATCGCCATCGGACCTCCGGCCGGTATGGTGACGACGTGAACGGGGGTGAGCGGCATCGCGGGCTGCAGGTGGTGATGCTCCTGCTGAACCCGTACACCAATGACACGAGGGTCGAGAAGGAAGCGGCCAGCCTGCGCGACGCCGGCTACCGCGTGACGATCCTCGCGCTGGCCGATGAGAACCTGCCACGGATCGAGGTGCGTGGCGGGATCGTCGTGCACCGGATCCCGCGTCCGACCTGGCCGCCGCTGCTGCGCTTCTTCAGCCATCGGCGGCGCATGCTGACGGCGCTGCAGGGCTTGGGACCGGACATCATCCACGCCGACGACACCGAGACCCTGGACGTCGCGGCGATCGCGGCGAGCCGGCTCCACGTGCCGTTCGTGTACGACGCGCACGAGCTGTGGCTCGAGCGGGTGCGCCGCGACCGCTCGCGGGTCTACTGGTCGCTGGCGAGGGCCTATTTCGCGCGCATCGAGCGACGTTACCTGCGACGCGCGGCGGCGTGCATCACCGTCAGCGCGCCGATCGCTCGCCATCTCGAGGCGGTCTACGGGCTGGACGAGGTGGCGGTGGTGCCGAACTACCCCCAGGACGAGCCGGCGCCCGCCGAGCGGGAGCTGCGCTCGCTGCCGGGCGCGGATGGGATCCCGCGCGATGCCCCGATCGTGCTCTACCTCGGCAACGCCACCGCGGGGCGGGGGATCGAGTACCTCATCGCGGCCATGGCCCGGGTGCCGCGCGGTCACCTCGTCCTCCTCGGCGCGGCCGAGCAGCGGGCCACCGTGCAGCGCCGCGCACTGCAGTACGCGGTGAGTGACCGCGTGCATGCGCTGCCGCGCGTCGCGCCCGACGAGGTCGTGGCGTATGCCGCGTCGGCGACGATCGGGGTGTCGCCGATCCCGCCCACCTCGCTCAGCTATCGCTACTCCCTGCCGAACAAGCTGTTCCAGTACATGCAGGCGGGGCTGCCGGTCGTGGCGAGCGACTTTCCGCAGGTGCGCGAGATCGTCGAGGAGACCGGAGCGGGGACCACGGTTGATCCGGTCGACGTCCGGGCCCTGGCGGCCGCGATCGAGCGCTACCTGGCGGACCCAGCGCTGCGCCGTGAGGCGGGGGAACGCGGCCAGCGGGCGGTGCGGGAGCGCTTCAACTGGTCTGTCTCAGCCGAGGTGCTGCGGGAGGTCTACGCCCGGGTGGCGGAGGGCAGGGGCACGGGCTGACTCAGCGCGTCACGCGCTGCGCGAATGCCCTGACCGCCTCGTCGAGCTGGTCGGGAGCGTGGTTGGTTTCGACGTAGGCGCGAGCGGCGGCTCCCATGCTGGCCCGCAGGTCGGCGTCCGCCAGCAGGCGATGGATCCCGTTCGCCAGGCCGGCGGCATCATCAGGCTCGACGGCAATCCCGCGACCGTCGGCCAGCATGGCCCGATGTGCCTCCGGCGCGGTCGTGGCCACCACCGGCAGCCCGCTCGCCATGGCCTCGAGGACCGCGTACGGTGTGTTCGCGCCCTGCCGTCCGGCGTAGACGAACCCGTCCGCAGACCGATGCAGTGACGCCACCTCGTCGCGCTCCAGCCGACCGAGGAATCGGACGTTGGGCGGGGCGCTGCGCTCCAGCTGCGCGCGCAGCGGGCCGTCGCCGGCCACGAGGAAGGTGGCGCGCGGCCGGCCCGCGGCCGCCGCAAGGACGAGATCGAGGCCCTTCTCGACGCTCAGCCGCCCGACGCTGATGACCACCGGCGCGTCGGCGTCGAGATCCCAGCGACGGCGCGCCTCGGCGCGCTCCGATCCACTCGGCGGGTGGAATCGCTCGAGATCGACCGCGAAGCGGTAACGCAGGATCCGCGATGGGTCGATGCCGAGGGCGAGGTACGTCGTCTCCGCCTCGTCCCCCGCGATGAGGGCGACATCGGTCCGTCGAACGACAGCCGTGGACAGGCCGCGCAGCAGCCGCTGCAGCAGGCGCCCTCGAATCCCACCGGCGAGGCCGGCCGGTGGGTAGCGCTCGCGCCAGAAGCGCTCGGTCCGGATCGCCTCGGCCGACCCGTGCTCCATCACGGCCAGCTGCGCACCGGTGAATCGCGCGGCGATCAACGCCGCCGCACCGGTGGCAAGGCCATCCTGGGGAATGAGCACGGCACCCCGATCGCGAGCCGCACGAGCTGATGCCCAGGCCATGCGAAGCACGTAGCCGATGACCTGCGGGAAGCGGAATGGATGGCTGGCCCGCCGGCCGATCACGACGGTGGGCACGCCGAGCGAGGAGCGATTCGGTCCCAGGCTGACGACGCTCACCCGGCCGTGACGCTGCAGCCGGGGCACCCATTCGCGCAGGACGCTGAGCGTGCCGCCGGGCACGATGCCCCAGGCCACGATGATGAAGTGCGGCTGGAGGCCGGGCCGCGCGAGCGTCACGTCGAACCTCGCCGTCGGACCATGGCGAGCACGCCGCGCAGGTCGTCGAGGTTCGCCACCCGGGCGACCAGCAGCAGCGGCAGGTAGGCGACGAGACAGGCGACCCGCCACAGGAGGTGGTCAGGGCCGATCAGCGCCAGCGCTGAGAGCGCGCCGCCGAGCGCCAGGGCCGCTACGACCCGCGGGATGTCCCAGCGCACCGGGTAGACGCGCTGTGTGACGACCCCGGCCAGCAGCGCGAGCAGGCCGTAGCTGAGGAGCGTGCTCAGTGCGGCGCCCATGAAGCCCAGGAACGGGATCAGCGCCACGTTGAGCACCACGTTCGCGACGGCAGCGGCACCGATCACCAGCGGCACGCGCTTCGTCTGTGACTCGAGGTTGAGCCCGGTGGTGAGGATCGTGTACATCCCGTAGCCGACGTATGCGAAGGCGCTGAACGGGATGACGTAGCGCGCCAGCTCGAAGCCCGGTGCGGTGAACCAGCGCAGCGCATCGGTCCCGAGCGTTGCCAGACCGGTGGCGACGAAGGTGCCGACGACGACGAACGCGGTGAGCACCCGACGGAAGGCGAGCTTGGCGTCCGAGCGCTTGGCGATCTCCCAGTACGCGGCTCCCCAGGCCAGGCCGAACGGCTGCACGAGGAGGGCGTTGATGATCAGCCCGATGGTGTAGCCGAGCGCATAGACGCCGACCGTGCCGGTCACGCTCAGGCCGTCCGCGGCCGGACCGATGGTGGCAAGGAAGTATCGGTCCGACAGGTTGAGCGTCCAGCCGGCGATGGCGGCGGGGACGAGCGGCAGGCTGAAGCCGAGCATGGCGCGGGCGAGCGGTGCGTTCCAGGTGATCCTCAGCATTCCGGCCCGGCGCATGGCCTCGAGGCCGACCCACAGGCTGACCCCGGCGGCGATCGCCGACCCCAGGACGACGCCGGTCACGCCGAGCTGGAGCAGGACGACCGCGACGACGATCAGCGCGCTGCCGAGCAGCGCCCGGGTGAAGCTCACGATCCCGTAGCTGAATGGCCGTCGCTCGGCGCGCAGGAAGGAGAGCGGGATCGTGGCGATCGAGTCGAAGAGCACGATCGGCGCGATGAGCAGGAAGGCGGGCAGCACATCGCCGGCCTCCATCGTCGTTCCCGAGAAGAGAAAGCCGGCGAGTGGAATGACGATGAGCAGCGAGCCGGCGAAGGCGATCCCGGACGCGACCAGGCGCAGGCCCAGCGTCGCCGCCACGATCCTGGCCCGGTCCCGCTCACCGCGGCTCTCCTTCAGGTACCAGCGGAAGAAGGCCTGCGGCAGCGCCAGCCCGCCGATCATGAGCAGGAGCGAGAGGGTCGGGTTGACGATGCCCAGGACGCCGTAGCCGTCGGTCCCCAGGGCGTGGGTGTAGAGCGGTACGAGGAGGATCGCCACGGCCTGGTTGGCGACGCCGCCGAGCCCGTAGACCGCTGCATCGGAGAAGAGGCCACGCAGCAGCCCACCCTGGCGCGCCGGCACCGGTGCCTCCGGGGTGGCGCGCTCCCCGGTCAGTGCCGCCGCCTCAGCGCCAGGTGCCGGGTTCGGCGCCGGCTTCCGCCTCGCCGCGACGCACCCGGGCGCCGCGCTCGACCGCCTCGTCGATGATCCGCCACGCGTCCTCGATGCCGAGCCAGCCGGTCACCTCGGTGGGTCGCTGCTCGAGCATCTTGTAGGTGCTGAAGAAGTTCTCGATCTCGATGAGCGAGTGCGGCCGCAGCGCGTCGAGCGAGGTCATCCCGTCCCAGCGCGGATCGTCGTTGGCGACGGCGAGGATCTTGAAGTCGTGGCCCTTCTCGTCGGCCATGTCGAGCGCACCGATCGGCCGGGCACGAACCACGCAGCCCGGGAAGGTCGGCTCGCTGATGACCACGAGGACGTCGAGCGGGTCGCCGTCATCGGCCAGGCTGCCCTCGATGAAGCCGTAGTCGGCGGGGTAATGGACGCTCGAGTAGAGGACCCGGTCGAGCACGAACCGATGACGCACGTGGTCGTACTCGTACTTGTTGCGGCTCCCGGACGGGATCTCGACGACGACCTCGATCGGTCCGCGTCCTGCCTGCGCGTCGCTCATGGCCGAGTGAGTATGCCGCAACGGCGTTCGCCGCCCGGCTATCCTTGGCTGCGGCGCCGTGCGACGGTGCTCAGTGCCGCACGGGAGCACGCAGTTCAATGGCCTTGAAGGGCGTCGTCCTCGCGGGAGGCAGCGGCTCGCGCCTCTTCCCGCTCACGCTCGTCACGAACAAGCATCTGCTGCCGGTCTACGACCGGCCGATGATCTATTACCCCCTCGCCGCGCTGAAGGAGATGGGCTGCCGCGAGGTGATGGTCGTCGTCGGCGGCCGCTCGGTTGGCGACATTCTCGAGCTGCTCCACGACGGGTCGGAGTTTGGCCTGGACCTGACGTACCGATACCAGCGCGGTGCGCTGGGCATCGCGCACGCCATCGGTCTGGCCCGCGATTTCGCCGGTGATGACCTGCCCGAGCGCGCATTTTCTGCTGTCGTCGATCTCGCCAATACGACTGGTGCGGACGCGTTGCTGGTCGCGGGTGATCTCGTCGACTACAACCGCGTTCCGGAGCAAGC
>DAINOY010000076.1:0-7521 GCA_036743735.1 Chloroflexota bacterium | reverse complement strand
GGCGCTGGGCGGCAGCCAGGCCCGGGGAGACGAGGGCGCTCGCGGCGTCGGCATGACGTCGGCTGCCGGGAGATGAACGACGACCGCATCACCTCACGCTCGGCATGGGAGCTTGCGGCCGGGATACGGGCCGGCGACCTCTCCTCCGCGGAAGTGGTCGCTGCCTTCGTCGACCGGATCGAACGACTGAACCCGCAGCTCAACGCCGTCTGCCACCTCGATGCCGAGCGAGCCCGTCAGCACGCGATCCGGGCCGACCGGGCAGTTGGGGCCGGCGTCGCGTCCGGACCGCTCCACGGGGTCCCGATACTGCTCAAGGACTCGCATCGCGTCGCACGCATGCCGACGATGGTGGGCAACCCGGCTGCCCCGCGCCGCCCGGCAAGGACCGACGGGACGGTTGCCGCTCGGCTGCGTGATGCCGGAGCGATCATCCTCGGCAAGACGAACGTCGCGACCGACCTCGCGGACTTCCAGACCGATAACGCCGTCTTCGGGCGAACCAACAATCCATGGGACCTCGAACGCACACCTGGCGGGTCGAGCGGTGGCGCGGCGGCGGCAGTGGCGGCGCGGCTGACGCCGTTCGAGGTCGGCAGTGACATCGCGGGCTCCATCCGTGTACCAGCCCATTTCACCGGCACCTGGGGGCTCAAGCCAACGGCCGGCAGCATCACGGTGCGCGGGCACGTCACCGAGCCGGTCCGCCATCCGCGAGGTGGCGGACTCAATGCCCTGGCCACGATCGGCCCATTGGCCCGCGATCCTCGCGACCTGCAGCTGCTCTTCGAGGTGCTGAAGCCGGGAGCTGAAGCGCCACCAGCGACTCGACCCGTGGTCACCCTGGGACTGCTTCCGTCGCTTCCGGGCCTGCCGGTCACGTCAGCAATTCATGACGCCGTCCTCGCGGCGGGCGAAGCGGCCACGGCCATCGGACTTCGAGCGGAGCTCATCGACGACCCGCCACCGAGCGACGCGCATCACCGCGTCTACGTGCGCGCCTACGAGGCGGCGCGCCGCCTTGGCTCACGCTGGTCCACGAGCGCCGCGCTGGCGGAGGCTCAGGCCGCTGTCCGAGCAGACTGGGATCGGCTCCTCGAGCGTCACGACGCCATCATCCTGCCGGTCGCGATGTGCGCTGCCTTCACGCATCGCCCATCGGGCACTCCGATCGAGGTCGACGGCGCCGAGATGCCGTACTGGCGTCTCACCCGATACTGCGAGCCGTTCAACCTGACGGGCCACCCGGCGCTGGCCATGCCGTTCGCCATGGACGCCGAAGGGATGCCGATCGGCATCCAGCTGGTGGGGCAGCATGGACAGGACCAGCGACTGATCGAGCTCGCTGCCGCCATCTCAAGCGAGCGCACCGTCCTCGGGCCTGCGCTACCCCGGATGTTCCCGCATGTGGATGACGACGCTCCGTCAATCGGAGGGATCAGTCCCAAAGGCGGCCGACGGTTGGCTGGGGCGGAAGGATTCGAACCTTCGATCTCCTGATCCAGAGTCAGGCGCCTTACCGCTTGGCCACACCCCAACGTGCGGCGGACATTCTACCAAAGCCTCCGCAGCTGGCCGAAATTGGCGCTCGGCGGGCGACCGTCAAGGTTGCTCGGCACCCTCTGGTCTATATCAGTATTGATATATTTCCCAAGGCAACGTGCCCTTCGTGAGGCAGACGGCCCGCATCGATTCGTCGGCGCCCGTCGGAGCACCAAGCAGCACTCCACGCCGCTCCACACCCCCGACGGTGCACCGATGCACGCCGCTTCGTACCGGGTCGAGTAGTCCTCTCGGCACTCTGTCCGAGCGGCCGCTTGCCCGGTAGCGTCCGCCCTACGAATCGGCCGCGCACCTGCCTGGCCGGCACAGCAAGCGAAGGGACCGATGCAGAGCGTCGACATCCAGACCTGGCGGCGGTATGGCTACGGTGGCCCACCCGAGCCGTGGGACGAGGGCGCCAAGCGCGACCTCGATCGGCTGGCGACCTCGTACTACCTCGACATCCTCGAATCGCACCGCCGGCTCACCGATCGCCCCGGCGGCGAGCACGCGGCTGAGCTGGACGAGCTTCGTTCGACCGCGACACGCCAGAAACACGAGATCGACTACACGCTGCGCCACTGGGCCACGCCCACGGAGCGCGCCAGGGTCGAGGACCGGCTCGGTCAGCTCATGCGCATCAGTCAGCGCCTCCGCGCGCTCGTCGCCGCGCGACCCTAGACGCGCCCGCCACCGCGCGTGGCAGCGAAGAACCCAGCGCAGGGGGCCGTACACTCGGCCGCGTGAGCTCTCAGCCGCTTCCCTCACTGACCGATGTCGTCGCCGCGCGCGGGCGCCTTCGAGGGATCGCCCTGCACACGCCCCTGCTGGCAGCCCCGGCGCTGGCGACGGAGAGTGGTGCGGCCGAAGTTCGCCTGAAGCTCGAGCTGATGCAGCCGACGGGTGCGTTCAAGATCCGTGGCGCGTCGAACGCCGTGGCGGTGATCGCCGAGGAGGATCCGTCGCGTCGCCTCGTGACGGCCAGCACCGGAAACCATGGCATCGCGGTAGCCGAGGCCGCGGAGCGCCACGGGATGACGCTCGACATCCTGGTCGGCGGCGACGTCTCGACGGCCAAGCTCGAGACACTGCGCGCACGGGAGACGGACCGCCTCACCGTCGAGATCGTCGGCCGCAGCGCCGACGACGCGGAGGCCGAGGGAAGGCGTCGCGACGAGGCCGGCATCGCGACCTACATCTCGCCCTACAACCATCCTGACGTCGTGGCCGGCCAGGCGACCGTCGGGGTGGAGATCCTCGAGGATTGGCCCGCGGTCGACACCATCGTGGTGCCGGTCGGAGGTGGCGGGCTGATCGGAGGCATCGGTCTGTGGGTCAAGTCCCTGAAATCAGACGTGCGGATCGTGGGGGTGCAGCCGTCGGCATCACCACCCATCTACGCCTTCATGCAGTCGGGCGGCACGAAGCCCATGCCGATCGCGCCAACGCTGGCCGATGGGGTGGCCGGCAACGTCGAGCGCGACAGCATCACCTGGAAGCTCGTGCGGCGGTACGTCGACGACGTCGTGCTGGTCGAGGAGGACGAGATCGCCGATGCGCTGCGCTGGGCGATCGACACGCCGCACCTGCTGATCGAAGGCAGCGCGGCGCTCGGGATCGCGGCCCTGCGCATGCACCGACTCGGGGACCTGACAGGACGGTGCGTGGTGGTCGTCCTCACCGGGCGCTCGATCGGCGGAGAGGTGGTGCGCCGGGTGCTGGGCGAGTAGCATCGGGCCATGACGAGCGAGCAGTCGCGGCGCGGGCCCGAGCCGTCGATGGCCGCCCTGGCGCTGATCCTCATCGTCGGCGGCGGCATCCTGCTCGCCGCCCAGCTCATGGACGTCGACCTGGGGCGCATCGGTTGGCCCTTCTTCGTCATCGCTCCGGGCGTCGTGCTGCTCGTTGCTGGCCTGGCCTCGGCGGGGGGCGTAGGCCTGACGATCGCGGGCAGCATCGTGACGATCGTGGGGCTGATCCTCTTCTTCCAGAACAGCACCGGCCTCTACGCGACGTGGGCCTACGCCTGGGCGCTGACCGGACCCTTCGGCGCGGGGCTGGGCATGGTGCTCCACGGGATGGTGCATCGGCAGCCGAACAGTGTGCGTGATGGCCTCTGGCCGATGCTCACCGGCCTCGGGCTCTTCCTCGTCGGGTTCGTCTTCTTCGAGGGGATCATCGGGATCAGCGGTGACCGGCTCGACCTGCCCGGCTGGGCGCTGCCGGCTGTCCTGATCCTTGGCGGGCTCGGCGTCCTCGCCTGGTCGATGACGGGCCGACGCACGCCCTTCGACGACGACTGAGCCGCCGCGCGAGGCGGCTCGACGGGGGCACGCCGCTCCGGGATCGGGCGCGAACCGTTCCAATGCATCTCAGGTGCGCATTTCGCCGGTGATCGTGGGTCCGATCGGTACAAATGAAGCTCATTGGCGGCCTGGACCGTTCCGAGCCTGCCGAATTCACTCCAGGTGCGAATTGGCTGGGGGTCAGATGGCCTGACGATGCGTAACGCGCGCCTCGCGTGAATTCGTGCGACTCGCTCGTCCATGAGTCGTAGCCCGCGGGCCTCGGTTCGCTCAGCGAGCAGGGCGACGCGAGAGGCAGGGGCCCGGCCCCGCCGGACCTTCACCGGCACTCCCGCGTATCCTTGTCGGTACCATGCCGCCCCACGAGCCTGCCGAGGCATCAAGGATCGAGCGCGCGCTTGACAGCGTGAACGCCGGTTATGTCGCCGAGCTGTACGACCAGTATCGGCGCGAGCCGAGCTCCGTCGATCCCGAGTGGCGCTCGCTCTTCGCCAGCGGCGCGGCGGGGTTCGAGCCGGTGGGGCCACCACCCGTCGCGTCGGCGGCGGGGAACGGCAACAGCACCCGAACCGATGCCGTCGCTCCCCCACCGGCAGCGCCTTCGCCGCCGACATCTCCCCCGGCGCCGGCAACCGCCGCATCGTCCGAGCAGCCGGCCGCCGAGCCGCCGAAGGGCGCGACGCCGATCAAGGGACCCGCCGCCCGGCTTGCGCAGAACATGATCGCCTCGCTGGCGGTGCCCACCGCGACGAGCTACCGCGACATCGACGTCGCGGCGCTCGAGGCACGGCGGCGTGAGCTGAACGGCCAGATCGCACCGAAGAAGGTCAGCTTCACGCATCTCATCGGCTGGGCGATCGTGCGGGCGGCGGCTGAGCAGCGCTCCATGAGCCACGCCTACATCGAGCGCGACGGGCAGGCGTACCGGTTCGACCCGGGATCGATCAACCTCGGCCTGGCGGTCGACGTGGAACGGCCCGATGGGTCTCGCTTCCTGGTCGTCCCGGTGATCAAGGGCGCCGACGACATGGACTTCGCAGGCTTCCACGAGCGCTACGAGGATCTCGTGGCGCGGGCACGGACGAACAAGCTTGCGCCGGACGACTACGCCGGCGCCACGATCACCCTCACCAACCCCGGCACGCTCGGCACCACCTCGAGCGTGCCGCGGCTCATGCCGAACCAGGGCACGATCGTCGCCACCGGCACGATCCGCGGCATCGGGCCGCAGCGGCTGATGACGATCAGCAGCACCTACGACCATCGGATCATCCAGGGCGCCGAGTCGGGCACGTTCCTCCGACGCATCGACGGCCTGCTGAACGGGGAGGACTCGTTCTACGAGGATTGCTTTCGCGAGCTTGGGGTGAGCGCATCGGCGCCGCAGGCGCGATCGGTCCAGCCGGACGGCGCGCCGCAGGCGGAATCCGCGCCGCAGGCGCCATCGGTCCAGTCAGACGATCTGAAGCTCGTCGCCGGGGCGATGCAGCTCGTGGATGCGTTCCGCATCTACGGGCACCTCGGCGCTCGCCTGGACCCGCTCGGCTCGGAGCCACCCGGCGACCCTGCTCTGGACCCAGGCACGCATGGGCTCGACGAGGCGTCGATGCGCCGCATCCCGGCGGATGTCCTGAACGTCCATTTCGAGGGCGCGACACTCGCCGACGTGCTGCCGAAACTGCGCGAGACCTACTCCGGCACCATCGCCTACGAGGTCGAGCACCTGGCCAACCACGAAGAGCGCAGCTGGCTGCGGCGGGTGATCGAGTCCGGCGAGCATCGTCAGCCGCTCGATGCGGAGGCGCAGCGCGCGCTGCTGGGTCGCCTGACCGAGGTCGAGACACTCGAGCGCTTCCTGCACAAGGCTTACCTGGGCCAGAAGCGATTCAGCATCGAGGGCCTCGACACCATGGTCCCGATGCTCGACCTGATCCTGCGCATGGCAGCGGCCGATGGCGCCCGGCGGTCGGTCATCGGTATGGCGCACCGCGGCCGCCTCAACGTGCTGGCCCACATCGTCGGGATGCCCTACGAGCGGATCCTCGCCGAGTTCGAGGCGGGGCGCAGCGATGCCGCCGAGACGCTCGCCGAGGGCGGCATGGACGACGTGAAGTACCACCTCGGCGCGGATGGCAGCTACGCGACGCCGCACGGCGACGTCGAGGTGACGCTGAGCCCGAATCCCTCGCACCTCGAGGCGGTGAACCCGGTCGTCGAGGGCCGTGCGCGCGCGCTCCAGACCGATCGCAGCGGCCCGGAGGCGAAGGTCGAGACGCGCGGCGTGCTTCCGATCCTGATCCACGGCGACGCTGCCTTCGCAGCGCAGGGCGTCGTCGCGGAGACGTTCAACCTGGCGCGGCTGCCCGGCTACGACAACGGCGGGACGGTCCACCTCATCGCGAACAACCAGGTTGGCTTCACGACCGGGGCGAACGAGGCGCGCTCCACCACCTACTCGTCCGACCTGGCGAAGGGCTTCGACCTGCCGATCGTCCACGTGAACGCCGACGACCCCGAGGCCTGCCTCGCCGCTGCCCGGCTGGCCATGCTCTACCGCGCGCGGTTCGACGGCGACATGGTGATCGACCTCGTGGGCTACCGGCGCTTCGGCCACAACGAGGGTGACGAGCCCGCCTACACCCAGCCGCAGATGTACGCCGCGATCCACGAGCAGCCGAGCGTGCGCGAGGTCTACCTGCGCACCCTGGTCGCGGCCGGCGTGGTGGACGAGGCCGCGGCGGCCGACGAGGTGAAGCGCGCGAACCGCGACCTCGCGAGGCGTCAGGCGGCGCTGCGCAAGGGGCGCGAGACGCCGGAGGTCGCCGACCGCGGCCATGAGTCGCTGCCGCGCGAGGAATCGCCGGAGCCCGAAACGGCCGTCCCGGCCGAGGCGCTGCATCGGCTCAACGAGCAGCTCTATCGCTGGCCGGACGGATTCAATATCAATGCGAAGCTCGACAGGCAGCTGAGCCGGCGCCGCGAGGCGCTCGACGGCGAATCGTCGATCGAGTGGGCCCACGCCGAGTCGCTGGCGTTCGCCTCACTCCTCACCGGCGAGGGCGTCCCGATCCGGCTCACCGGGCAGGACACGGTGCGCGGCACGTTCAGCCAGCGCCACCAGGTGCTGTATGACGTCGAGACCGGTGCGGGCTACGCCCCGATCGCCCATCTCGAAGGCGCGAAGGCAAGCATCGAGCTGCACAACTCGCCGCTCTCCGAATACGCCTGCATGGGTTTCGAGTACGGCTACGCGGTGCAGGCCCCGGAGGCGCTCGTCCTGTGGGAGGCGCAGTACGGCGACTTCGCCAACGGGGCGGAGATCATCATCGACCAGTTCATCATCGCCGGGCTCGCGAAGTGGCGGCAGACCTCGCGCCTGACCCTGCTGCTGCCGCACGGCTACGAGGGGTCGGGGCCCGAGCACTCATCGGCGCGGCTGGAGCGCTTCCTGGCGCTCGGTGCGGAAGGCAACATCCGCGTCGTGTACCCCACGACCCCCGCGCAGTACTTCCACCTGCTTCGCCGCCAGGCGCTGCTGCTCCAGCGCGACCCGCTGCCGCTCTTCGTCCTCACGCCGAAGAGCCTCCTCCGGCACCCGATGGTGGCGTCGACGCCGCCCTCATTGGTGAAGTTGGCCAGCATCGTCGCCTGCGGCAGCTGCCGGATGATCTCT
>DAINOY010000075.1:0-7542 GCA_036743735.1 Chloroflexota bacterium | reverse complement strand
TCTCTGCATTCGGCCCGACGGTGATCAGCCCGTCGCTCATCTCTCCGGCCAGCGTCGAGGATTCCGGGCCGGAGGCGGCGACCATGAGCCGAATCGGCTCCTCGGGGACGGTGTACAGCCGCGCGTTCTCGACCTCGTAGTAGGTGCCGTCGTGGCTGAACAGCTCGCCCTGCCACAGGCCCCGCAGGATGTCGATCGCCTCGACCAGCATCTCGTGGCGGACCGCGTACCGCGGCCAGCCGGTCGCGAGGATGTGCTCGTTCAGGTTCTCCCCGGTGCCGATGCCGAGGAAGAAGCGACCCTCGAACATGTCGGCGGTCGTCGCCGCGGCCTGCGCGATGATGGCCGGGTGGGTCCTGATGATCGGGCAGGTGACGCCGGTCCCGACCTCCATCCGCTCGGTGACCCCGGCGATCCCGCCGAGGACACTCCACACGAATGGCGACTGGCCCTGCGCATCGATCCAGGGGTGGTAGTGGTCGGAGATCATGGCGAACTCGAAGCCCGCCTCCTCCGCGCGCCGCGCGTTGGCGACCAGGTCAGCGGGGCGATGCTCCTCGCTGCTGAGTGCGTATCCAAATCGAACCATGGCGAGCCGTCAACGCACGACCCGTGCCTCCACCTGCGCCGCCTCGGAGCTGGATGCGCGGGCTAGCCTCGGCGCTCGGCTTCGGCTGCTCGTCGCTCCCGCGATCGGCGTGCTTCGCGGCGCGAGACTCATCGGTCATGTGTTCAGCCTCCCGAGATGGCGACGAGAACCAGGATCACGATCCCGAACGAGAGGCCGACGACCGCGAGGAAGGCGACCGTGTTCGCCAGTGCGCTGGAGCGCATCGTGGCGATGATCATCTCGTCGAGGTCGCTCTCGATCTCCTGCTTGTCCTTCTCACTGCGCTGCGCAAGGCGCGGGCTCATGACTTCACCTTCTCCTCGAGCTGCATGAGCCGATGCCGGATGTCGGTCAGCACGAGCATCGCCTCGTCATCGGAGTCCTTCGACTCGGCGCTGCCGCGGTGGATGAGGAACGCGGTGAGGACCGCCATCGTGAACAGCTGCAGGAACTCCGACTGCCAGTTCTCGAACGTGGCCTGCAGGAAGGGCCAGATGTAGCCCGATGCGCCCCACAGGCCGGCCGTCTCGCCGTGGGTCTGCTGCTCGGCGACGAACTCGTACCAGCCAGAGACTCCCTGCGCCAGCAGGCTGAAGAAGAAGAGCAGCGCGAGCACGATCCCCAGCGAGTAGTGACGAAGGAACTTCCCGACCGTCATCTGCGCTACTTCTTCTTCGTCTCGCCGGCCTCGCGCCGCTGCTTGTTGACGGTGCGAGCGGCACGCTCCTCCGCCTCGTCCTTGCTGACCCCCTGCTCGCGGTACGAATCCTTGATGTGCTCGTACTGGCGCTCACGCTTCTTGCTCGATCCGGCAGGCATCGCGACCACCTCTCTGCTCTGCGAACGCACGCCGCGGCCGTTCCCGCGGGTCGTGCCCATTTCGCGCAAAGCAGGGCGCGTGCCCAGCGCGCCGGTGGCTACCGTAGCCACGTGCACCCCTTCCGCTTCGGCGTCACCGCCAGCCGTGGCTTCAGCGCCCGTTTCGACGGCGAGGCCTGGTCCCAGCTCGCGCGCACCGCCGAGGAGCTTGGCTATGACCGGTTCCTCATGCCCGACCATCTCGGGTCGCAGCTCTCCCCCATCGCCGCCCTGGCCGTGGCGGCAGCGTCGACGCGGACCCTGCGCATCGGCTCGTACGTCTTCGCCAACGACTACCGGCATCCGCTGGTGCTCGCTCGCGAGGCGGCGACGCTGGACGCGCTGTCGGGCGGACGGCTGGAGCTCGGCCTCGGTGCCGGCTGGAAGCGGAGCGATTACCGCCAGCTGGGCCTGCCGTACGAGCGGGCCGGGCTGCGAATCGATCGCATGCTCGAGGCGCTCGAGATCATCACGCGGCTCTGGGCCGGCGGCAGCGTCACGTTCAGCGGACGGCACTACGAGGTGCGCGACGCGGTGCTCGCCCCCACGCCGGTCCAGCGGCCGCGGCCGCGGATCACGATTGGTGGCGGCGGGCCGCGATTGCTGCGCATCGCCGCGCGGGAGGCGGACCACGTCGGGCTCCTGCCACAGTTCGACGCGTCAGGACGGCCGATCTTCAGCCAGTCGACCGAGCGCGCCACAGCGGAGAAGGTCGCGACGGTGCGCGAGGCTGCCGGGCAGCGCTTCGGGTCGCTGGAGCTGAGCGTGCTGGTCGCCGACTGCGGCCTCGTCGGCGCCGGCGCCGGGCCTGGCTCGTCTGCCGCGGCGCGGCTGAAGTCGATGGCCGCGCCACTCGTGGGCGGCTCGCCCTACGTGCTGTACGGTACGCTCGAACGGCTGCGCGAGCAGCTCCTTCGGCGCCGGGAGCGGCTCGGCATCAGCACCTATATCTGGTCGGCACGCCACGCCGAGCGGATGGCTCCGCTGGTCGAGGCGCTCGCCGGTCGCTGAGACGGCGCTGGGATGGGCTGAGCCCGCCCTGAGCGGGGCCCGCAGCGCGGCTGGCTGAGCGCATGCAGAAGTGAGGACCGATGCGCATCCTGGTCTCCAACGACGACGGCGTGTACTCCCCCGGCATCGCCTGCCTGGCGCGGGTGGCGAGCCACTTCGGCGAGGTGCGGGTCGTGGCCCCGGACGTCGAGCAGTCCGCGGCTGCCCACTCGATCAGCGTCACCCGCCCGGTGAGCTACCGTCGAACGCCGATCTTCGGAGACCTCGAGGGCTATCGCGTCAACGGCACCCCGGCCGACTGCGTGGCACTCGGCCTCTTCCTCTGGGAGCGCGTCGACCTCGTCCTGTCGGGGATCAACCTCGGTCCGAACCTGGGCTACGGGATCTGGCACTCCGGGACCGTCGCCGCGGCCAAGCAGGCGTCCCTGCTCGGCATCCGCGCCATAGCGCTCAGCACGCCGGTCATGGGCGACGAGCCGGACTTCGCCGCCCTCGAGCCGCACGTCGAACGCGTGATCGCCGCGCTGCTGCCCGCCGAGGAACTGCGCCTCGCGAACGTCAACCTGCCGCCGCAGCCGGGCCCGATGCGCTGGACGCGCCAGTCGGTCCGCGAGTACGACGGCAAGGTGGTTCCGGGCAAGGATCCCATGGGCCGGCAGCACTACTGGTTCACCGTCGAGCCGATCGAGCAGACCGAGCCCGGCACCGATATCTGGGCCATGGAGCATGGCGAGATCTCGATCACACCGCTCGTCCTCGACGTCACCGATCACGACGCCCTCGAGCGCCTCCAGGCGCGACGCCCGTTCGGCGGCGACTGAGCCAGCACAGAGGCAGGACCGATGGCCCCAGACCCCGACATCCCCGATGCCTTCGATGTCTACACCGTCGTCCTCCTGCGGAGGCCGGCACGCGCGCCGGAGATGAGCGAAGCGGCGCTCGACGACCTCCAGCGACGCCATCTCGCCTACCGCGCCGAGCTGCGACGTCAGGGCGTGCTGGTGGCGAACGGCCCGCTCGACGAACAGTCCGACCCCACGCAGCGCGGCCTGTCGATCTTCGCCACGAGCCTCGAGGAGGCACGGCGGCTGTCCGATGGCGATCCGTCGGTCCAGGCGGGGCGGCTGGCCTACGACGTCATGGAGTGGTGGGTCGCCGCCGGCACGCTCGCCTTCCCGCAGCATGACGGCGCGGTCGGCGATCGCCGGGCCATGGAGGACTGATCCTCAGCCCAGCTCGAGCACCTGTCCGGCGGCGCGCAGCCGCTGCTGGAGCTCGTCGATCGGCACGTCGTGCGCGGCGATCCCCTCGCGCGCGGCCAGCGCCGCGGCCACGCCCGCCGCGTGCCCGGCGATCATGTACTGCGGCTCGAGCCGAAAGCCGTTGAACGCGACGTGCGAGGCGGAGATGCAGACCGGGACGATGAGGTTCGTGCACTCGTCGCGTGTGGGCAGCAGCGCCCGGTACGGGATCTGCCACGGCTCGACGGGCTGCGAGAGATAGCCCTCGGTCAGCACCTCGTCGGCGACGTCGGGAAAGCGCGAGACCGGCGCCGCGACCCATTGCACCTCGCGGATGTCGATGTTGTACCCACCCATGCCGATGGCATCGGGCTTCTGACGGTCGACGGTGAGGTCGCGCTGCGTGAGGAGGTACTCGCCACGCATCCGGCGCGCCTCGCGGACGTAGAGCTGGTGCGGCCAGCCGTCCGTGTCGCAGAACTCGTCGCTCGGCATGCCGTAGCGCCGCATCTCGTCGCGCATCGTGGCCGGGATGCGCGGGTCGTGCGCCAGGACGTGGAGGAGGCCACGCGCCCAGCGCTCGTGCTCCGCGGCGATGGCCGCGCGGCCGGCGGCGTCGGCCTCGACGTACCCCCAAGACGCACCGAGCAGGTTCGTGCTGATCGCTCCGTCGCTGTTCACGTCGGTCTTGCCGTTCGGGAGCTGCCCGATGCCGAGCACGTGGCGGAGTGTCGCGCGATCGCCGAGCGCCTCGAGGTAGGCGACGAGCAGGTCGTAGCTTCGCGGATCGTGGCCCGGAGGCGCGTCGAGCGGCGTGGCATGCCGCAGGTCGGTCGTCAGGCAGATGCGGTAGCAGAACGACTGGAGCTTGCCGTCGCCACTCCCCGGCAGCCCGATCGCCTCGAGGGGCTGGATCAGCGCCGCAAGCCCGCCGGCGTCAGTGGCGCGCGCCGCGGCGACGAACTGGTGCGGCCCCGGGAGCAGCTCGCGCCGTCCCGCCAGCGACTCGCCGTGCAGCGATCGATCCTCGCGCCCGACGCCGTGCGAGACACCGGCCGCCGCCATGAGGTCGCCCTCGTAGGTGGCGTCGATCCAGCAGCCGGCCCGCATTGCCCCATCACTGAACGTCGCGCCCGCGATCGCGTTCGCGGAGCGTGTGACATCGGTCAGTCGTGCGTCCAGGCGTACCGAGATGCGCGGATGGTCCGCGAGCTCGTCGAAGACCTCCTCTGCCACGTGCGGCTCGAAGCGCCAGGCGATCGGCTCGCCGTAGCGGACGCCAACCGCCTCGTAGAAGCGACGCGCCGCTCCACCGATGACCTGCCCCTGGCGCTCCATGTCAGTCTTGCCCAAGCCGCCGCTTGCCATCCCGCCCAGGTGCCGCCCTGGCTCGGCCAGCACGACCGAGGCGCCGAGCTCCGCCGCCTGCCGCGCGGCGATGACGCCTGCGGCGGTTCCGCCGTAGACGGCGACATCGGGGTCTGACACGCCGACCAGCCTAGCCGCCTGCGGCGCGCGCGCGACGTCAGATCTCGGTGAACAGGAACGCCACGATCTGACCGATGACCCAGACGACGCCCAGCATCAGGAGCAGCAGCGCGCCCACGATCGCGAGGAGGAAGAGCCACTGTCCGCGGGTCGACGCGTCTGGTTCGGCGATGTAGCGCTTCGCGAGGCTCACGTTGCGCTGGTTGGACTTGAACCACAGGTCGAAGATGTCGCCGATCACCGGGATCGCGCCAATCACGAAGTCGATCCCCACGTTCGCCAGCATCCGGACCAGCACGACCCGCGGCAGGCCGAGCATGGCGCCACGGATCACCACGAAGATGCCGAGGCCGCCGGAGAGCAGGTCACCCAGCCCGGGGATGAAGCCGACGATGGCGTCGACGCCGATCCGCCTGCCGGTCCCGGGGATCGCGATGCTGCTGTCGAGCACCCAGGCGATCACCTCCATCTCGGCGAGGTCGCTCTCGCGGCCCCGCCCGCCGCTGCGAGGCGGCAGGCGCGTCACGCGACCGCTCATCGGTTCCTTGCGCTCGGTTGCATGGTCGCGCTGCCAGTGCACCTGGCATGCCGCCGGGCGGCGGCGGCCGGGCTGCGTCGATTGCGACAGTCGAGCTGTCGAGCCCGACGCTACGCTGAAGGCTCCGATGCAGCTCGTCGACGGCGCGCCCGTCTTTTCCGCCACGGATCTCGTGGGCTACCTGGCCTGCGAGCATCTCACCGCCCTCGAGCGCGCGGCGCTCGCGGGCCTCGTGCAGCGGCCGCACCGCGACGATCGCGAGCTCGACGTCATCCGCAGGCGCGGCATCCAGCACGAGGAGCGGTATCTCGAACAGCTGCGCGCGGAGGGGCGCTCCGTCGTCACCATCGAGCGGCGTGACGACGAGGAGCGGGGCGAGCAGATCAAGCGCCAGTCGGCGGAAACGCTGGCCGCCATGGCGAGCGGCGCGGACGTCGTCTACCAGGCCACCTTCTTCGATGGGCGCTGGCTCGGGTACGCCGACTTCCTGCTCAGGGTGCACGACCCCGGACGCCCATCGGTCTGGGGGCCATGGCATTACGAGGTCGCCGACACGAAGCTCGCGCGCCATGTCAAGGCCAGCGCCGTGCTCCAGATCTGCTCGTACATCGAGCAGCTGACCGTCATCCAGCGCGTGGCGCCGGAGACGATGCACGTCGTGCTCGGCGGCGGGCGCGAGGTGGCGCAGCTGCGCGTCGACGACTACATGGCCTACTACCGAGCGGCGAAACAGCGCTTCGAGGACGCCGTTCTGCGCGGTCCCGCGGTCGCCTATCCGTCGACCGGCACGTACCCCGAGCCGGTGGAGCACTGCGACGTCTGCCGCTGGAGCGTCGAGTGCGAGGCGCGGCGACGGGCGGATGACCATCTCTCCCTCGTCGCCGGCATCAGTGCCCGCCAGCGCAAGAGCCTCGTCGCGCGCGAGATCGACACGGTCACCAGGCTGGCAGCCGCTCCCCTGCCGTTCGAGCCGCCGCTCGACGGGACGAGCGCGGGCAGCATCGAACGCGTCCGCGAGCAGGCGCGGATCCAGGTCGAGGGCCGAGGCAAGCCGCGACCGATCTACGAGCTGCTCCTTCCGCCGCCCGGCACATCGATCGAGCCGGAGCGCGGCCTGGCCATGCTGCCGCCGCCCGATCCCGGCGACCTGTTCCTGGACCTCGAGGGCGATCCCTATGCGCTCGATGACGGCGTCGACTACCTCTTCGGCGTGCTCGACATCGACGGCGCCTTCACCCCGTTCTGGGCGTTCGACCCCGATGATCCGGCCGAGGTCACGCTCGCCGGGGAGAAGGTGGCGTTCGAGCGGCTGATGGACTTCATCACCGAACGGCGCGAGCGCTACCCGAATCTCCACGTCTACCACTACGCCTCGTACGAGCCGACGGCGCTGAAGCGGCTGATGGGCCGGCACGCGACGCGGGAGGACGCCGTCGATGCGCTCCTGCGGGGCGGCGTGCTCGTCGACCTCTTCCGCGCCGTGCGCCAGTCGTTGCGCGCGTCCGTGGAGAGCTACTCGATCAAGAAGCTCGAGCCGCTCTACGGCTTCGAGCGCGCGGTCGGCCTCCGGGACGCGGGATCGAGCATCGTGGCGTTCGAGGAGTGGCTCGAGCTGGGCGATGGAGCCAGGCCGCATTCAGGCATCCTCGACGAGATCGCCGGCTATAACCGTGACGACGTGCTCAGTACGCTCGAGCTCCGCGACTGGCTCGAATCGCTGCGCCACGAGATGCAGCACCAGGCCGGCCTCGAGGTCCCGCGGCCGGCAGAGCGATCGGACCAGGCGCCGGAGCAGC
>DAINOY010000074.1:0-7548 GCA_036743735.1 Chloroflexota bacterium | reverse complement strand
CCGGCGGCGCCACCGCGCTCAGGCGCGGCGCCTCCCGGCGCTCGTGGAGGAGGAGCGATCCCGCGGTGACCGCCGCTGCGAGAGGGACCGGCGCCTCGACGCTCGGAATCTGGCCGCGCTCGCTCTGCTCGGCCGCCTCGCGGGCGATCGTGCGCAGCCGCTCGAGCTTGCGAGCCGACAGCTCACGGGCGACGCAGCGCCGCGTGACGATGAGCTGGAATGCGGCGACGCCGAGCTCGGTGCCGTGCTGGATCACGCCCTCGAGTGCGTCGCCCTTGAGCAGCGCCTGGCAGACCGTGAGCCGATGCCGCGGCTCACCGCGGGCCGCGCGCCGCTCCTCGACCACCAGCGCTCCGCCGTCGAGCCGGCAGACCGCCTCGCCTCCATCGTTCTCGAGCAGGACGATGCGCTCGCCGTCGTGCAGGCGCAGGACGCGGGTCACCTGGTGGGCGATCGCGGGCGGCAGGGCGAGCCGATTTTCGCTCAGCGTGCCGGACTCGACGAAGAACCGATGCATCAGCGCCGGATCATCCGCAGCGAGACCCAGTCGCCGTCGTCGAGCCGCTCGCCGAGCGCGAAGCCGCCAGCCTGCAGCGCGGCGACGACCTCGACGGCGCGCGGCGCGATGATGCCGCTCGCGAGCAGCGTGCCGCCCGGCTGGGTGTGCGCCGCCAGCGGTGCTGCCAGCTCCACGAGCAGCGTCGCGACGAGGTTCGCCAGCACCAGCGGATAGCGTTCGACGGCGATCTGCGGCAGCGTGCCCCGAGCCGCCTCGAGCCGGTCCGCGACGCCGTTCGCCGCCGCGTTCGAGAGCGTCGCCTCGACGGCGATCGGGTCGGTGTCGAGGCAGACGGCGCTCCCCGCTCCGAGCGCGAGGGCGGCGATGGCCAGGATCCCCGACCCTGAGCCGACGTCGAGGACGCGCTCCGGCATCGGGCTCATCTGCTGGAGGAGCATGAGGCAGCCGCGCGTCGTCGGATGGAGGCCGGTGCCGAAGGCCATCCCGGGATCCAGGCGCAGGACGACCTCATCGGGTCGAACCGGGTCATCGAGCCACGACGGCATGACCACGATGCGCCCGATGCGCTGCGGCGTGTAGTGCGCCTTCCAGGCCTCCGCCCAGTCCGTCTCGTCCACCGAACGCACCTGCATCGGGCGCATCGGCCGGAGGCCGAACGCCTGGAGATGCCAGAGCGCCCGCTCGGTGGCCTCGATCGCCGGCGGTGCCTGCGCGTCATCGGGGATGTGCGCGGTGATGACGAATGGTGCGGACGGATCCTCGCGCACGACCAGCTCATCGTTCGGATCGCGGATGAGCCGCGTGGGTCGGACCGCCGCCCCGCGTCCCAGGCGGCCGAAGATCTCGCTGATGGCCTCGACGGCCTCGATGTCGGCCTCGACGGTCAGCTCGAGCCAGCGCATCGGACCCCGACGGCTCAGCCGAAGAGGCTGTCGCGCAGACGCTCGAGGATCGAGGGCTCGTTGCGTGGCGCGACCGCGGGGCCGGTGATCTCGCCGAGCTCCTCGAGCAGCTCGCGCTCACGCTTGCTGAGCTTCGACGGCACGACGACATTGACGATGACGTGCTGGTCGCCCCGCCCCGAGCCGCGCAGCCGTGGCACGCCACGCCCGCGAAGCCGGATCTCGCGGCCGCTCTGCGTGCCCGCCGGCACCTCGATCTCCTCCTCGCCATCGACGGTCGGCACACTGAGCGTTGCGCCGAGCGCGGCCTGCGGAAAGGTCACCGGCAGCTCGACGAAGAGCTCCGTCCCGCGACGTACCAGCTGTGGATGCTTGCGCACGCTGACGACCACGAACAGGTCGCCCGGCGGCCCGCCGCGTGGGCCCGCCTCGCCCTGCCCCTCCAGCGCGATCCGCTGTCCGGCGTCGATGCCGGCCGGCACGCTGACCTGGATCGTGCGCTCCTCTCGGACCCGGCCGTCGCCGCGACAGGTCGTGCATGGGGTGGCAATGATCTGTCCCTCGCCGTTGCAGCGCGGGCAGGCCACGATGTTCACCATCTGCCCCAGGATCGTCTGCGCCACCCGCCGCTTCTCGCCCGTGCCGTTGCACTCCGGACAGCGCTCGGGCTCGGTGCCGGGCTCGACGCCGGTCCCTTCGCAGACGCCACAGGCCACGAGCGTCGGGAAGCTGATCTCGGTGATCACGCCGTGGACCGCCTCGGCGAAGTCGATCGTCAGGTCGTAGCGCAGGTCGGCGCCGGCGACGACCCGCCGTCTGCCGCGTGTGCCAGCCTGCGTTCCGCCGAAGAACGCGTCGAAGATGTCGCCGAACGGGCCGAATCCCCCTCCGAAGCCCTCGAAGCCGCCCGCCGCCGCGCCATCCACCCCGGCGTGGCCGAACATGTCGTACGCCCCGCGGCGCTGGGCGTCGGAGAGCACACGGTACGCCTCGTTCAGCTCCTTGAAGCGCTGCTCGGCGCCGTCGCTCTTGTCGACGTCGGGATGGTGCTGCTGCGCCAGCCGGCGGAAGGCACGCTTGATCTCGGCATCGCTGGCATCGCGCCGCACGCCGAGCACGTCGTAGTAGTCGCGTTTCACCGCCATGGCATCCGGGAGTATACCGATTGGCACTCTGGATGTCAGAGTGCCAGTGCCCCCGCTCGCAATGCTGACGACGGGTGTCATGAATTCCGGTCATCATCGCCGGACCGATGTCCACGCCCCTGCGCATCTCCGCCGAGCATGCCCGACGCTTCCTCGTGAGCCGGCACCTGCTCGCCCCGCCGCGAGCGCTGCCCGCGGAGGCGCAGTCGGTGCTGTCGGTCGTCGAGCGACTCGGCAGCCTGCAGTTCGATCCGCTCGAGGTCCCGGGGGCCCGCAACCACGACCTCGTGCTCCACGCCCGGATCGCCGGGTACCAGCGCGAATGGTGCGACCGGTGGCTCTACGGCGGCGATCGCCGACTGATCGAGATGTACAACATGGTGCTCTGCATCGTTCCCATGGCCGAGCTGCCGCACTACGCGCTCTCGTGGACCGCGGCCGCGAACCACCACGAGGAACGGATCCTGAGCGAGGAACGGGCCGTCGCCGACGCGATCCTGGAGCGCATCCGACGTGACGGCCCGCTCGCCACCACCGATTTCAAGGAGCACGCGCGCAGCATCGACTGGTGGTGGGCGCCGACACGGGTCTCGCGCGCGGTGCTCGAGGCACTGTTCGTGGTGGGACGGGTCGGGATCGCACGCCGCGACGGCAACCGGCGCTTCTACGAGCTCATCGAACGCCTCGTCCCGCCTGACCTGCTTGCCACGCGAGAGGCGCCCGAGGTCGCCAGGCGGCACAAGCTGCTGTCCCGCTTCCGCTCCAGCGGCCTCGCTGCTGCCACGGGACCTTCGGTGGTGATCTGGGGAGCCGGATCGACCGAAGAGCGGCGGCGGGCCATCGCCGAGCTGATCGACGCCGGAACCCTGGTCCGGGCCGAGGTGGAGGGAGTGCGCGGGCTCCGGCACGTGCTCGCGGACGAGCTGTCGATCCTCGAGCGATCGCGGACCGCGCCGGTCCCTGCGGCGGTGACCTTCCTGGCGCCGCTCGATCCGCTGATCTGGGATCGCGCGCTGGTGCGGCAGGTCTTCGGGTTCGACTACCTGTGGGAGGTCTACACCCCGGCGGCCAAGCGCCGCTTCGGCTACTACACGCTGCCGATTCTCTTCGGTGACCGGCTCGTCGGCCGCATCGAGCCGCGGCGCGAGAAGTCGAGCCCGGACCTCCTCGTTCGTGGCCTCTGGTTCGAGCCCGGCTTCGAACCGATGGAGGCGCCGGACTTCATTCCCGCCTTCGCGCAGGCGCTGGAGGACTATCGCTGCTTCGTGGGCGGCCGCCGCGTCGCGTGGCCACGCACGCGACCCGGGCGCGACGTCGCAGGAGCGTTGCGCCGGCTCGGCTGAGCGGCCGGCTCGGTGGTGTCTACTCGGGCGTGGTGCGCGTGATCAGCCAGATGTGGCCGAACGGATCGCGGATCTTGGCCGATTGGATCGGCAGCGACGGGTCGGTCGGCGGCCGGATCGCCGTGGCGCCGGCGGCCATGGCGCGGTCGAAGAGCTCCACCACGTCATCGGCCTCGATGTCCAGGTAGACCGGCGAGCCGCCGATCCGCGGAGGCGCATGGATCGCCTCGTAGTTGACGTGCTCGTCGCCGAGGAGCAGCGCTGAGGAGCCGATGCGCAGCTCGGCATGCGCGATCCGTCCTGCGCCGCCGGTCATGCGGCTGACCTCCTCCGCACCGAAGACGTCGCGGTACCAGTCGATCGCCGCGGCGGCGCCCTCGATGATCAGGTAGGGCGTCACTGCTCGCACCACGTCACCGAGGATACCCGCGCGCCGGGCAGGCGGCTCGAGCGTCCGAATGCATGCGAAGCGCGCGTTATCCGGCACGCAGCCAGCGGGTGACGCCGACTCAGCCGATCCAGCCGTTCGCATTCATCTGCGGCGCGCAACGGAACGGCTCGCGGGACCCAGACCAGGCGCAATGAGCGGGACCAATGAATTCGGGCTGTTCAGCGCAGGGGGCCGCCCCGACGCCCGGCTACGGCTCGAAGTCGACGATGATCGGCGCGTGGTCCGAGGGGATGCCCGGATACGTCGAGGGCTTGCGGGCGTCGCGGTCGCGGCTGGCGGCGACCGCCCGCGCGGCGAGCGGCGGGGAGAGGTAGACGTGGTCGATTCGCATCCCGAAGTTCTTGTGAAAGTGCCCGGCCCGGTAGTCCCACCAGGTGAAGTAGCCGGGATCGGGGTTGAACTGCCGCACGACGTCGACCATCCCCCATTCGCGCAGCTTCGCCACCGCGGCCCGCTCGCGTGCCGACACGTGCGTCCCGCCGTGCGCGGCCGCCGCATCCCAGACGTCGAGGTCCTCGGGGGCCACGTTGTAGTCCCCACAGATCGCGAGCTCGGTCGCTGGATCGTTGTCGTCCAGCCAGACCGATAGCCGGGCGAGCCACTCGAGCTTCTCGAGGTAGAACTCCGAGTTCACGACCCGCCCGTTGGGAACGTAGATCGTCACCACCCGCATCGGGCCACAGGTGGCCGCCAGGAAGCGGCCACCGTCATCGGTCCATCCGTCAGGGGTCGGGATGCCGGCAACGACGTCCTCGATGCCGATCCGCGATGCGATGGCGACGCCGTTCCAGCGGCCCGGCCCGTGGTGGACGAGCTCGTAGCCGAGCGCGTGGAAGTCCATCGTCGGTGCCTGCGCATCGGAGAGCTTCGTCTCCTGCAGGCATAGGACGTCGGGCTGCTGGCGCTCGGTCCAGGCCAGCACGCGGTCCAGCCTCGCCTTGAGTGAGTTGACGTTCCAGGTGGCGAGTCGCATCGGTCGGCTGAGTGTAGCGGCGTCGGATCGGACACCGGCCGCCCCTGCCTATACTCGCGCCATCGAAGCCATCCCCTATGTGCCGGTCAGGAGGAAGGGCATGTTCAGCGGGTTCCGCGACTTCATCATGCGCGGCAACGTCGTCGACCTGGCGGTGGCGGTCGTCATCGGCGCCGCGTTCGGCGCTGTCGTCACCTCGTTCGTCGGCGACATCCTGACGCCGCTCCTCGGCCTCATCGGCGTCCCCGACTTCTCGACCGCGTCCTTCACCATCGGCGACAACGCCGAGGTTCGATACGGCGCCTTCCTGAATGCGCTGATCAGCTTCCTGCTGATCGCGGCCGCAATCTACTTCTTCGTCGTCCAGCCGATGAACATCCTCGAGGCTCGCCGTCAGCGCGGGATGGAATCCGCACCGACCACGAAGACCTGCACCGAGTGCGCCTCGGAGATCCCGGTTTCGGCACGTCGCTGCCCGATGTGCACGCAGCCGCAGCTGGCCTGAACGATCGATTCGAGCACACCGCCGATCTGACCCTTCGGGAGCCGCTTCCCGCTCTCCCTTGATTCACCTGGGTGGCTCAGGTCGCGCATATGGCGGCCGCCCGGTGTGGTTTGACCCACCCAGGCGACTCAGACCGCGCATCTCGGCAACGATCCGCGCGATCTGAACCACCCAGTGGCATCACCAACGCCAGCACGCCTGATCGGCAGCGCCCAGCGCCGGGGTAACGGTGGCACCGCCGGGTGCCGCCATGGGTTCGCCGCTCACCGGCGAGGAGGAGGTCAGACCTCCTTGTACTCGCCCTCGATCGTCTCGCCCTCGTCCTCGGACGCGGCCTCGCCCTCGGGCGCAGCCCCGTCGCCCGAGCCGTCGGCCCCGTTGCCGCCGGCATCGGTTCCGGAGGCTTCGTAGGCCTTCGTCCCGACCCGCTGCAGCACCTCGGTGAGCTGCTGCTTCGTGGAGTCGATCGCACCGGCATCGGTACCGTTCAGCGCCTCGCGCACCGCCGCGATCCGGGAGTTGACCTCGGACTTCTCGTCCTCCGCCAGCTTGTCGTCCAGGTCCTTGAGCAGCCGCTCGGCCTGGAAGACCAGGGCATCGGCCTCGTTGCGCGACTCCGCCTCGCGGCGCCGCTCCGCATCCTCGGTGGCGTGCTCGGATGCCTCGCGCACCATGCGGTCGACATCCTCCTTGGCGAGCATCGAGGACGCCGTGATCGTGACCTTCTGCTCCTTGTTCGTGGCCTTGTCCTTGGCCGTGACGTTGAGGATGCCGTTCGCGTCGATGTCGAACGTCACCTCGACCTGCGGCACGCCGCGCGGAGCCGGCGGGATGCCGTCGAGGCGGAACGTCGCCAGCTTCTTGTTGTCGCCGGCCATCTCGCGCTCGCCCTGCAGCACGACGATGTCGACGCTCGGCTGGTTGTCCGATGCCGTGCTGAAGATCTGGGTGTGCGACGTGGGGATCGTCGTGTTGCGCGGGATCATCTTCGTCGCGACGCCTCCGAGCGTCTCGATGCCCAGCGTCAGCGGCGTGACGTCGAGGAGCAGGATGTCCTTCACCTCGCCGCCCAGGACGCCGGCCTGGATCGCCGCACCGATGGCGACCACCTCGTCAGGGTTGACGCCCTTGTGCGGCTCCTTGCCGCCGAACATCTTCTTGACCGCCTCGATGACGGCGGGCATGCGCGTCATGCCACCGACGAGGATCACCTCGTCGATGTCGCTCGGCTGCATGTTGGCGTCGGCCAGCGCCTTCTTCACCGGGCCCTCGGTCTGGCGGATGAGATCGGAGACGAGGTCCTCGAGCTTCGCCCGCGTGAGGGTCGTGACGAGGTGCTTCGGCCCGCTGGCATCGGCGGTGATGAACGGCAGGTTGATCTCGGTGCTCGTCGTGGAGCTGAGCTCGATCTTCGCCTTCTCGGCCGCCTCCTTCAGGCGCTGCAGCACGATCCGATCCTTCGACAGGTCGATGCCCTGGTCGCGCTTGAACTCCTCCATCAGCCAGTCGATGATCCGCTGGTCGAAGTCGTCGCCGCCGAGGTGCGTGTCACCGTTGGTGCTGCGCACCTCGAAGACGCCCTCGGAGAGCTCGAGGATGCTGATGTCGAACGTGCCGCCGCCCAGGTCGTAGACGGCGATCTTCTCGTCCTTCTTCTTGTCGAGCCCATAGGCCAGCGCCGACGCGGTCGGCTCGTTCACGATGCGCTT
>DAINOY010000073.1:0-7627 GCA_036743735.1 Chloroflexota bacterium | reverse complement strand
TGAAGTCCCACAAGGGGACAGCCAAGCGATTCAAGAAGACCGGCTCCGGGAAGTGGGTCCGCCCCAAGGCGTGGCGCGGCCACCATCTCGAGATCAAGTCGAGCCGCCGCACCCGTCGCTACGACGGCAAGGCGATCGTCTCGCCGGCGCACGCCGAGCAGCTGAAGAAGCTGCTCCCCTACGAGTGACCGACTGATGGCACGTGTGAAGCGCGGCGTTGCCGCGCACCGACGACACAAGAAGCTGCTCAAGCAGGCCGAGGGCCGTCGTGGCACCCGCTCGACGCTCATCCGCCCCGCGCGCGAGGCGCTCATCCACGCCCTGGTCTACGCGTATCGCGACCGCCGCGACCGCAAGCGCGACATGCGCCGCCTCTGGATCCAGCGCATCAACGCCGCGACCCGACAGCACGGCCTGCCGTACGGTCGGTTCATCGCCGGCCTGCGGGCGGCGGGGGTCGAGGTCGATCGCAAGATCCTCGCCGATCTGGCGGTGCGCGAGCCCGTCGCCTTCGAGGCGCTCGTGACCCAGGCGAAGGGCTCCTTTACCAGCTAGCCGGCAGGCACGCCCCGCCGGCACATCGGCCCTGCTCCGTTTCGGCGGAGCGGGGCCGTTTGCTACCCACGAGAATGGACCGATGACCGAGCAGACCGATGCCACCGCGCTGCGGACCGCCCTCGAGGCGGTCGGCGCCGATGCGCGCGCGCGCCTCGAAGCGGCGACGTCGGTCGCCGAGGTCGACGCCGTCCGGTCCGCCGTCACCGGGCGACACGGTGAGCTGACCGCCATCCTGCGCGCGCTGAGCGGGGTCGACGCCACCGAGCGACCGGCGATCGGCGCGGCAGCCAACGCATTGCGCGTCGCGCTCGAAGGCGAGATCAGCGCGAAGCTGGCCTCGCTCGAGCGCGGTGAGTCGGCCGAGCGGCTGGCAGCCGAGGCGATCGACATGACCGCGCCGGGGCGGCCGGTCCGCATCGGGCATCTCCATCCCACGATGACGGTCGAGCGCGACCTGCGCGAGATCCTGCACGGCTTCGGCTTCGAGGTGTTCGAGGGGCCGGAGATCGAGACGGACGCGATGAACTTCGAGGCGCTGAACATCCCGCCCGACCATCCGTCGCGGGACCTGTGGGACACGATCTACGTTGCCCAGCGGGCGAGCGATGGGACGCTGCAGCCGGCCGCCGACGGCACGATCCTGCGCACGCACACCAGCCCGGTCCAGGTGCGCGCGATGCAGGCGCTCGACCCTCCGATCCGGATCATCATGCCGGGGCGCTGCTACCGCTACGAGGCGGTCGACGCGAGCCACAATTTCGAGTTCTTCCAGGTCGAAGGGCTCGTCGTCGACCACGGCACCTCGATGGCCGATCTGAAGGGCACCCTCGAGGAGGTGGCACGGGCGCTGTACGGCGAGGGCACGCGAACCCGGTTCCGGCCCGGCTACTACCCATTCACCGAGCCGTCCGTGGCCTTCGACGTCGCCTGCCTCGTCTGCGGCGGCTCGGGGTGTCCGGCCTGCGGGCGAAGTGGCTGGATGACGATCCTGGGTGCCGGCATGGTCCATCCACACGTCCTGCGTGCCGGTGGGCTGGACCCTGACGTCTACCAGGGCTACGCGTTCGGGATGGGCCTTGACCGCCTCACGATGCTCCGCTACGGGATCGACGACCTCCGCCTGCTCATGGGCGCCGACCTGCGCTTCCTCGAGCAGCTGAGCGAGGGCCGCTAACCGATGCTGGTTCCGCTCTCCTGGCTGCGCGAGTACGTCGACATCGACCTCACGCCCGAGGCGCTGGCCGAGCAGCTGACCCTGCGCGGAATGGAGGTGTCCGGCATCGAGGTCTCCGGAGCCGACTGGACCGATGTCATCGTCGGGCGCCTGCTCGACGTGCAGCGCCATCCGAATGCCGACACGCTGTGGCTGGCATCGGTCGACGTGGGGGAGGGCGAAGCGCTCTCGATCGTGTGCGGAGCGCAAAACCTCGAGGTCGGCCAGCTGGTGCCGGTGGCGCGCGTCGGCGCGGTGCTGCCCGGGGAGCGGCGGATCGAGCGCAGCAAGATCCGCGGCGTCGTGAGCCACGGGATGCTGTGCAGCGCCGCCGAGCTGGGCTTGGGCAGCGACGCTGATGGGATCCACATCCTCGGCACCGATGCGGAGCATCCGCTGGGGACCGACCTGCGGCAGCTCTTCGGCGAGGTCGTCCTCGACGTCGACGTCAAGCCGAACCGCGGCGATGCGCTGTCCATGGTCGGGCTGGCGCGCGAGATCGCGGCCTTCACCGGTGGAGCGCTGCGGATGCCGGCGGTCGAGGTCGTCGAGGCGACGACGCCGCGCACCGCGGACGCGGTCAGCGTGCGCATCGACGATCCGGACCTGTGCCCGCGCTTCACGGCCCGACGCTTCACAGACGTCCGCAACGGCGCCTCCCCGGACTGGATGCAGCGGCGCCTCGTCGCCGCCGGCATGCGACCGATCAGCGCCGTCGTGGACGTCACGAACTACGTCATGCACGAGCTCGGGCAGCCGCAGCACGCCTACGACGCCGCCACCATTGCTGACGGACTCATCGTCGTGCGTCGCGGCCGCGACGGCGAGACGCTGGAGACGATCGACCACCAGCAGCGGCAGATCGACGAGCGGATGCTCGTCATCGCGGACCGGGAGCGGCCGATCGGCCTGGCCGGGATCATGGGCGGGGCATCGACCGAGGTGAGCGAGGCGACGACGAGCGTGATCCTGGAGTCGGCGGTCTTCCACGGCCCGACGATCCGCAACACGGCGCGACGGCTGGGGCTGCGCTCGGAGGCCTCGGCGCGGCACGAGAAGGGGATCGGCTGGGACCTGCCGCGTCTGGCCGCCGATCGCGCCGCGCAGCTCATCGCCGAGATCACCGGCGCGACGGTCGCAGCCGGCATCGTCGACAATGACCCCGAGCCGAAGCCGTGGCGACGGATCGACATCGACCTGGGCCGGGCCTCGCGGCTGGTCGGCGTCACGTTCGAGCCGGCGAGGGCGAGGCAGCTGCTTGCGCCGCTCGGCTTCCGGGTCGAGGGCTCGACGGACACGATCAGCGTCGAGGTGCCGCCTCATCGGCTCGACGTGGTCGAAGCGGTCGACGTCGCCGAGGAGCTGGCCCGCGCCCACGGCTACGCCGCGATCCCCGGGCGCCTGCCGATCGCCGAGCTGCCGCCCTACCGGCCGGACCCGAGCGCCGAGCGTCACACGGTCCGCCGCGTTCTGGCCGGGCTGGGGCTCGACGAGGTCGTGACGCACGCCCTCATCGGTCCATCCGTCCTCCGCCGCAGCGGCTACGACCCCGATGCGGAGGGCCTCGTGCGCGTCTTCAATCCGCTCTCCGAGGAGCACTCGATCCTGCGCCCGGTGCCGTATCCTTCGCTGCTCGCCGCGCTCGACGAGAACGTGCGCCAGCGCCGCGAGAGCGCCTGGCTCTTCGAGCTCGGCAAGACCTACCGCGACATCGGCGAGCGACCGGTCCCGGAGGGAGCCGAGTCGGCCGGCACCGGACGCATCGAGACGTGGCACGTCGCCATCGCGCTCATCGGCCCGCCGGTCGAGCGGACAGGGCCGGAGCGTGCCGCCGACATCAGGGACCTGAAGGGGATCGTCGAGGCCCTGCACGAGGCGCTCGGGATCGGAGCGCCGGGTTACCGGCCGGAGAGCGACGACGAGCGCCATCCGCACCTGCATCCGGGACGAGCGGCACGGCTGGTCGACAGATCGGGTCGTGCCTACGGCTCGATCGGAGAGGTCCACCCCGAGGTCGCCGCGGCCTGGGGCCTTTCCGGGCGTCCGGTGATCGCCGCCATCCACCTGCCGCAGCTCTTCGCCCTGCGGCCGTCGCAGCCGCGCGTGCGCCCGGTGCCGGCGGCCCAGCCGATCGACCGCGACCTCGCCGTCGTCGTCAGCGACGCCACGCCGCTCGGCGACGTGCTGCGCATCGCCCGCACGAGCGCCGGCCCGACGCTGGCCTCGCTGCGCCTCTTCGACGTCTACCGCGGCGCCCAGATCGGCGAAGGGCGCGTCTCGTACGCCCTCGCCTTCCGCTTCCAGCCGGAACGAAGCGGCGACGAACACGGCGTCGACAGGGCACTGAACAAGGTGCGCGGCTCGCTCCGGCACCACCTCGGGGCGGAGATCCGCTAGGACGATTGGCGGCGTGGACGGCCGCGGGGCACGTGCTACGCTACCGGCCGCCCGAGCGCCCGGTCAGTCGCCGAGGCCGCCAGCGGGCGTGCTCGCGGAGGCAGCGTGGACTTCCTCGCCCAGCTCAATTGGATCGACCTCGTCATCATCATCGTGCTCGTCGGCGCGGTCTTCGCCGGCTGGGTGCAGGGCTTCGCGCGCTACCTCGCCACGGCGATCGGGGCGCTCGTCGCATTCGTCATTGCCAGCCAGCTCAAGGGCCCGCTGACCGACGCGCTCTCGACCTTCTGGACCGCGTTCGAGCCGGTCACGCGGGAGTTCGTGGTCTACCTCTTCCTGTACATCGGCCTCAACGTCCTCTTCTGGTTCATCGCCCGTGCCTTCTTCCTCCGCACGCACCTGTCGATTGCCAAGGCGGCCGACGAGGTCGGCGGCGCGGTCTGCGGGCTCCTCTACGCGGTGGTGACGATCGTCTTCCTGCTCGTCGTGCTCGACACGTTCTACGACCCGCCGATCGGCGTCGCCACGGCCAGCGCCGGCTTCATCGACGGCTTCTACGAAGCCATGAACACCTCGCTGCTGACCGGCTACTTCCGGGACGTGGTGATCCCGACGTTCGGCTACGTCGCACGTCCCTTCGTGCCCCCGGAGATCGCCCGCTACCTGTGACCGCCCACCGCTGCTTCCCGTGATTGCCAGCGCGACCGGCGCGCCGATCACCCGGGCCTGGTTCGACCGGCCGTCGCTCGCGGTGGCCCCCGACCTGCTCGGCATGCGCCTCGTGCACCAGACTGCCGAGGGCCGGATCGCCGGCCGCATCGTGGAGGTCGAGGCGTATCGAGGTCCGGAGGATCTCGCCGCGCACTCGTCGCGCGGACGCACCGCGCGCAACGCGGTGATGTGGGGCGAGCCGGGGCACCTGTACGTGTACCTCGTCTACGGCCTGCACCTGTGCATCAACGTCGTGTGCGGCCCAGGAACGAAGCCGGAGGCTGTCCTCATCCGCGGCTGCGCCATCGAGGAGGGCGAGGCGCTGGCTCGTCGCGCGAGGGGGAGCGTGCCGTTCGAGCGCCTGGCGGCGGGGCCGGGCAACGTCGGCGCGGCATTCGCCATCACGCGCGCCCTGGACGGCAGCGACCTGCTCGGCGGGCCGATCCGCATCGAGCCGGGAGAGCCGCCGCCCGCGACCGTGACACGACCTCGCGTGGGGGTGGGCTACGCCGGCGAGTGGGCGACGCTGCCGTATCGGTTCATAATCCCGGACGACCCGCATGTCAGCCGCCGCTGAGCGGTCAACCCTCGACGAGGGTTCGTCGGCCGATGCCGCCACGTTGCGGGCCCTCGAATTCGCGGCGATCGTCGAGGCCCTGGCGGCGCTGACCTCGTTCACCCCCTCACGCGAGCTGGCGCTCGCGACCCTTCCCAGCGCCGACCCGATCCTCGTCGACCTGCTGAACGACCAGACCGATGAGGCCGCCCGGCTGCTCGACGAGCAGGCGCAGGCGGCGATTGGCGGGGCGCGCGACATCCGGGTTCCGCTGGGCCGCGCGCGGCGCGGCGGGCGCGTCTCCGCGGCGGAGCTGCTCGAGATCGCCGACACGCTGCGCGCGACGGGGCTCTTCGCCGATCGGCTGCGCGGCTGGCGCGGCCCGCATCTCGCCGAGCTGCGCGAGGAGCTGGACCCGGCGCCACAGCTGCGCGAGCGAATCGAGCGCAGCGTCGACGACTCTGGCGAGCTGCTCGACACCGCGTCCGCCGAGCTGGGCGCGATCCGCAAGCGGATGCGGACCGCGCAGGACCGCGTGCGGGAGCGGCTCAACGCGATGCTGCGCTCGAGCGACCTGGCGGGCGCCATCGGCGAGGCGATCGTCACCGTCCGCGCCGGCCGCTATGTCATCCCGGTCCGCGCGGAGGCCAAGGGGCGCGTCAAGGGCATCGTCCATGACCAGAGCGCGTCGGGCGCGACGCTCTTCGTCGAGCCGCTCGGCGTTGTGGAGCTGAACAACGCGCTGACCCAGGCCGCGCTCGACGAGGAGCGCGAGGAGGAGCGGATCCTCGACGAGCTGTCCCGCGAGATCGAGGCGCGCGGCGACTCGCTGGCGACCTCGCTCGAGGCGCTGGCGCGCGCCGACCTGTGGATCGCGCGAGCCCGCCTCGGGGCGCAGCAGGACGGGATCCGCCCGGCACGATCCGAGGATGCCATCGAGCTGCTCACGGCGCGCCACCCGCTCCTGGGACCGGGCGCGGTGCCGATCGACCTGCGGCTGGGCGACCGCTTCGGCTATCGGGCCCTGGTGGTCACCGGGCCGAACACCGGCGGCAAGACGGTGTCGCTGAAGACGCTCGGCCTGCTCACGCTCATGCACCAGGCCGGGCTGCGGGTGCCGGCCGCGCAGGGCAGCCGCCTGCCGGTCTTCCGCCGCGTGATGGCCGATATCGGTGACGAGCAGAGCATCGCGCAGTCGCTGTCGACCTTCTCGAGCCACCTGCGCAACATCGTGCGCTTCGTGGGGGCGGCGGGTCCGGAGACGCTCGTTCTGCTGGATGAGGTGGGTGCCGGCACCGATCCGGCAGAGGGCTCGGCGCTGGCGATGGCGATCGTCGCGCGCCTCCTCTCCAACGGCGCCACGGTCGCCGCCACGACGCACTACGCCGAGCTGAAGACGTTCGCCGAGACGCACGAGGGCGTCACGAACGCCGCCGTGGAATTCGACGTCGCGACCCTGCGCCCGACCTATCGGCTCGAGATCGGCCTGCCCGGGAAGTCGCAGGCCTTCGCGATCGCCGAACGGCTGGGACTGCCGTCCGAGATCCTGGCCGATGCCCGCGGACGGATCTCCGCCGAGCACGAGACGCTCGAGGAGACGCTGGCCTCGATCCAGCGCACCGAGGCCGCGCGCGCCGCCGAGCTCGAGGAGGCGCAGGCCGCCCGGGCAGCGGCCGAGGCCGAGACGGAGCGCGCTCGCTCTGGAACGGCAAAGGCGCGCCAGGAGGCGGGTCGCATCCTGGCCGATGCGCGAGCCGCCGCTGACGACATCCTGGCGGCCGCCGAGCGGGAAGTGGTCGAGACGCGACGCGAGCTCGAGCGGCTGCGTCGCAGCGCTCCGGCGCGTGATGCTGCCACCGCCGGCCTCGAGACGCTGGCGAAGCGCTCGGCCGCGCGGAAGGCCCGGCGCGCCGCGACGCCAGAGCCCGTGGCGGAGCCTGACCTGCCGGATGGCGCGCAGCCACGTGTCGGCCTCTGGGCGCGGAGCCGGACGATGGGCCTGCGTGGCCGGATCGTCGACATCAGCGGCAAGACCGGCCGCGCCACCCTCGAGACCGATGGTGCCCGCGTCGTCCTGCCCGGCGACGACCTCGAGGTCATTCCCGAACCGGTGAGCGGCCCGACGGCCCGCGACCGCGAGGCGGAGGAGATGCGCCGCCGCGCCGCGGAGCGGGTCTCACCCAGGATCGACC
>DAINOY010000072.1:0-7635 GCA_036743735.1 Chloroflexota bacterium | reverse complement strand
GCCGGCGACGAGGGCGAGGCGGTCGGCGATGCGCTCGGCGACGGCGCCACGGTCGGCTCGGCAGATGGCGTGGCGAGCGGCTCGCCAGGGGTGGCGGATGGCAACGCAGACGGAGGGCCCTGGACCGACGGCGCTGGCGCACCCGCCACGATGATCTCAGCGCCCGATGCACCCGGTTGCGTAGGCGGGCCGCCGGCGACGTCGGCCGCAGCGACGCCGGAGACCGGACGGAGCGCAATGAACGCGCCGACCGCGACCGCGCCGAGCAGCCGCATGACCCGTGGCACGGGTCGCCTCAAGCCGCCATGTCGTCGGACGCTCGGGAATTGCTTCATGCGCCGCTCGTCCCCCCGTGGACCGCCGTCAGGAAGGATTGGAGTATGTCACAGGGGATGCGACTGGGGAAGAACCAAGTATGGCGTCCCCGGCAGGATTCGAACCTGCGACCGGCGGTTTAGAAGACCGCTGCTCTGTCCACTGAGCTACGGGGACGCGCCAGTCGGCGAGTATACCGAGCCACCTGCCACGGTAAGCGCCAGGTGCATGGTCCGGGTGCGGCCGCCTCGACCTGTCCGCGTTCATACGAGGTGCGCGTTATGGCGGCGATGCGCTCGGCGAGCCGTCCGAATGCAGCGGTGACCTGAATTGCGTCGGTTCGACGAAGGATTCGAGCGCTTCGCCCAACGGTCCGGCGCGCAACGCGCGTGTGGCATGAATTCGGACGCCTCGCTCCGCCGCACGCACGACTTCGGACACCTCGCACCTTCGCACGCTCCTGGCTTCGGACGCCTCGCTCCTCCGCACGCCCCGACTTCGGACGCCTCGTCCCCTGGAGCCGGCGGCGGGCTCCCCGACCCGTGCCGCGGTCGGTGCGAGCGGCTACACTCGGTCCGTGGCCGACGACGCGATCATCACCAAGGTCCAGCTGCAGCGCCCGCAGATCGACATCGATCGCCAGCTCCTGCGCGACGAGGACCTGCTCAACGAGGAGCACCTGCGCCGGATGGACCAGGTGCTGCTGCGTCGCAACCTCGACCATGCGCGGATGTTCAGCCGCAAGCTCAGCCTCGAGCTCCAGCAGTACGTGCACCTCTACACACCAGAGGCGAACGAGCTGCGCCGCCGGATCGAGAAGTACATGGTCATGGAGCGGATGATCGAGCGGGAGATGGCACGCCGCCACACCTACTGACTCTCCCACGCGGACCGATGGCGCCGCTCGCGCGGCGCCCACGTGACAGCAGAACGCCCCGACGAAGCCATCGTCGGGGCGTTGGTCGTGGATGGGGCGCCGAAGCGCCCCCGCTCAGGCGCTGGCGCGCTGCTCCATCGGGCGCCGGTCGGCATCGGGCCCAAGCGTGTTGCGCACCCAGGCGGCCAGGCGCGGCATCTCGAAGAGGGAGAAGGTCAGCCCGCGGGCGGCGAGCTGATCATGGTCCCAGCCGTTGTACGCGCGATGTGACGCGACCGCGCACATCTCGTCGTACAGCTCCGGCCAGCCCGCCTCGCGGCGGCGATGGCAGAAGCGAATGAACTCCGCCACGTCGGGGGGCGGCACATCGCCCGCGGCGTCACGTGAGGTCGGTCGGTCGGGGGGCACCGTCGACCGCTGCTGCATTGGTGGAGCCTCCCATGAGCGATAAGGATGAGAACCGGATCCGGAGAGGACGCCCGTCATCCTAGGCGGCCCGTCGGTGGCGCCTCAAGGGGTTCTGTCCACCATCTTCTCCACATTCTTATCCACACCCGTCGCGAACCGGTCGAGCGCGAAGAGGCCGATGTCGTGCGCCGTCTCGCCGTGCATCGCGAGGTCCGCCATGATCTCGCCCACGACACTGCAGAACTTGTAGCCGTGGCCCGAGAATCCGGCGGCCACCACGACCTGCGGCGTGTCGTCCAGGCGGCCGATCAGGAAGTGCTCATCCGGCGAGTTCGTGAAGATGCAGGCCTTGAGCATGAGCGTCGGTCCCGCCGCGCGGGGAAAGTAGCGTGCCGTGAAGTCGCGCAGCAGCGCCTCGTCGTCGGGCCGCGTCGAACGGTCCGGATCCGCGGGGTCGATCGGCTCGCGCAGGTGGTGGTAGCGGCCGAGCTTGAAGCCGGGGACGTCGTGGACCGGGAAGCCGTAGAACATGCCTTCCGCCACGTCGAGCACGAAGACCGGAAAGCGCGCCGGGACGAAGAGCTCCGGCTGGAGCGGCTGGAACCAGCCCAGCACCTGGCGTTCCGGCACGGCCAGTTCGGCGAGCTGCGGCACGAGCCCCCCGGCCCAGGCGCCGGCACAGATCAGGAGCTCGTCCGCCTCGTAGCGACCGGCCGCGGTCTCGACCTCGACGCCACCGCCGGCGGTCGCACGCCAGCCGACGACCGGCTCGCGGAAGTGCAGGTCCGCGCCGTGGCGGAGCGCCTGGTTGACGTGGGCCAGGATCGTGCGTTCGGCGAGGAGGAAGCCGCCGTCCGGCTGCCAGACCGCCTTCACCCCGGGATCCAGCGAGGCGTACGCGGGGTAGCGGCGCTCGATCTCAGTGGCGTCGAGAACCTCGTGCGGCAGGTCGTGGAGGCGGGCCGCTTCGAGGGCACCGGTGAACATCGGGCCATCCTCGTCGCCGCCCTCGAGAGAGCCGGTCGTGACGAGCAGCCGCTCACCGGCGCGCGCCTCCAGCTCGTGCCACAGCTCGTAGGCCCGGCGCAGGAGCGGCACGTAGGACGGATCCTCGTGGTAGGCGAGGCGGATGATCCGCGTCAGGCCGTGCGACGAGCCGAGCTCGTGCAAGAGGTCGTACTGCTCGAGGCCCAGCACGCGACGCCCGCGTCGAGCAAGGTGGAAGGCCGTCGCGCTGCCCATCCCACCGAGCCCGATGACGATGCTGTCGTAGCGCTCGCTCATGACTCGCGAGTGTAGGGCCCTGACTCGGGCTTCAGTGCAGCTGCTGCTCCCAGTCGAGCGGAACGTGACCCTCCGGACCGGGGACCGGCTGCTCGATCGGGTGGTGCTCCGGCGGCGCCAGCGTCGGGCCCATGGCATAGCGCTCGTTGGCGTAGTCCCAGAACCACTCCTCGTCGGGCTCGTAGCTTCGAACGATCCAATGCCCCGTCTCCGCCGCGTGGTGGCTGGCATGCTGCGAGGGCGACGAGTCGCAGCAGCCGACCTGGCCGCACAGCGCGCAGCGACGGAGGTGATACCACCAGCCGCCCGATGCCGTGCACTCGGCGCAGCCCGGTCCGCTGGGTGGGACCGAGGGATCGATCGGGATCTCGTCGCTCATGGAGTCCTCGTGGCGGTGCGAGTGGCCACCATGGCACACGATGCCGTGCTGCGTCGCGCTCAGCCCACCGCCGCGTCGGGAGCGCGCCGAAGAACCCACGCCAGCATGGTCAGCGCGATGACGCTGCCAACCCCGGCGATCAGGAACGTGGCGCGCAACCCGAGCGACCCGGCCACGAGGCCGCCGATGCCCGGACCGATGATCTGTGCGAGACCGAACACGGTCGCGGTCAGGACACCCTGTGCCGTCGCGGCGGTGCCCGGCGGAGCAAGGCGCGCGACGTACATCACCCCGCCCACGAGGAAGAGCGCGAACGCGCCACCGTGGAGCAGCATGCTCAGCGCCACGACCAGCGGATCGCCGGTCACGACGACGGACAGCGCCCGCAGCGCGAAGAGCACGGCGCCGGCCAGCAACAGACGTGGCAGCCCGGCCGCGCTGATCAGCCGGCCGAACCCGAGCATCAGCGGAATCTCGATGGTCGCTCCGATCGCCCATGCGACGCCGATGAGCCACTGCGGGGCACCGATCTCGACCAGGTGGATCGAGAAGAACGCGTTGATCGTGGTCGACGAGGTCCACGTCAGCAGGACGACGGACAGGAAGAGCAGGAGGGTCGGCTGGCTCATCACCGATCTGATGGCGGCCAGCCTCGACAGCGGCGCGAGCGTCGGTCGTGACCGAATTGCGAAGCCGATGAGCGCCGTTGCGGCGAGCGCCGGGATCAGCACCAGAAACATCCCGCCGATCCCGGTCTGCGCTGTGACCCAGCCGGTTGCGACGACCCCGACGATGAAGGACCCGGAGCCCCAGACGCGGAGGCCCGCGTACTGGCCGCGTCGGGCAGCAACGATCTCGAGCGCGCGCGCGTCGAGGATCGGCATGACCCCGGACATCGCCAGGGCGAGCGCCACGGCCGAGAGAGCGATGAGGAGCACCCCGTCGGCGATTCCGAGCACCGCTGCGGCAATCGCGGCGAGTCCGGCCGCGATGGCCATGATCGGCCGTGCGCTGCCGAACCGGTCGGCGGTGGCGCCCCACGCCGGCGCACCGAGCATCGCGGCGCCGGCATACAGCGCCACGAGCAGGCCGATCGCGTCGAGCGGCAGGCCCAGCGAGTCGTAGTAGACCGGGAGGTACGGCGAGAGCGCGCCGATGGCCAGGTACAGCGTGACAAAGCCACCGACCGCGGGCCATACCTCCGGTGGTGCGTCACGGGCGGAGGGCGCCACCGACGAACGTTGCACGGTGTCGTCGGAAGAGGTCGACATCCCCATCAGTCTGCGTCACGCGACCGATGAGTCCCGCGGCATGCGATCGTCCTAGGTTCGAACACCGCTCAGTCACCCACGCAGGAGGAACTCATGCGCCAGCCATACCCGTGCCTCTGGTTCGACGGCAACGCCGAGGAGGCCGCCACCTTCTACACCGGCCTGCTGCCCGACAGCCAAATCGACAGCATCTGGCGCTCCCCTGCCGAGACGCCCAGCGGCCCAGCTGGCATGGTCCTGACCGTGGACTTCACGCTCAATGGCCAGCGCGTCCAGGGGCTGAACGGTGGGGCCGACTTCCGATTCAACGAGGCGATCTCGTTCGTCATCGAGTGCGAGGACCAGGCCGAGGTCGACCGCCTCTGGGACGCGCTCACCGCCGACGGTGGCGAGGCCGGCCCCTGCGGTTGGCTGAAGGACCGATTCGGCCTGTCGTGGCAGATCGTCCCGCGCCGGCTCAACGAGCTCGTCGCCGATCCCGATCCCGATCGTGCGCGCCGAGCCATGGAGGCGATGCTGAAGATGGGCAAGATCGACGTGGCGGAGCTCGAGCGGGCGGTCGAGGCTGGCTAGCCGCTAGGCGGTCGGCGCGGCCAGGTCTGCGAGCATCCGCATCGGTCCATTCAGCGACTGTCCGCCGGCGAGCACCGGCGCGAAGAGGTCGCCCTCTTCCTCGATGCGACGAAGGGCGACCTCCATGGTGAAGGTCCGCCGATCGAGCCGATCGTCCAGCTCCTCCCAGTGAAGCGGCGTCGAGACGCTCGCTCCAGGCTTCGGCCGCACGGAGTAGACCGATGCCGTCGTCCGCCCGGCGCCGTTCTGGTGGAAGTCGACGAGGACGCCGCTGCGCTTGGCCCGCAGCCACTCGGTCGTCACCACCCCCGGGTGGCGCGCCTCGAGCAGCGAGGCGGCGGCTTCGGCGAAGGCGTGCGTCTCCTCGAAGGTGTGGTGGCGGTCGATCGGCACGAACACGTGCATCCCGTCCGCGCCGCTCGTCTTCGGATAGGCCTCCAGGCCGATCTCGTGCATCAGCTCGCCCACCAGCCGGGCCGCGGTCACGCCCAGCGCGAACGCCCCGTCCGGCGGATCGAGGTCGAAGACCACGTAGTCGGGGAGCTGTGGCTTGTCGACGCGCGAGTACCACGTGTTCATGTCGATGCAGTGCATCTGCACCATCCAGAGCAGCGCCTCGCGCGAGTTGACGAGCGGGAAGTCGACCTCCCGGGCCCGTCCCTCGCGGGTGCGCGTCGGGAAGCGGCGGGTCGGAATCCACGACGGCATGCCCTTCGGTGCCTGCTTCTGGAAGAAGGCCGGCCCGTTGAGCCCCTCGCGGTAGCGCTTCATCGTGAACGGCCGATCCTTCAGGTGTGGCACCAGGGCATCGGCCACGGCGTCGTAGAAGGCGAAGAGGTCGGCCTTCGTGACGCCGTCCTCCGGGAAGATGACGCGACCGCCGCTGCTCAGTCGGACCTCGGGCGATTGCCCGCCGCCGCGACGCTGGCTCTGTGGCACGCGTTCAGGCTAGCGCACGCGCCAATGCGCAGGACGCCAACCGCCAGTCGGAGACGCCGTCGCATAGAATGGCCGCCGCGTGACCGCGCTTGCTGCACTGGGAGATGAGCAGATGGCCGACCACACGAGCCGCTATCGAGTCCTCCTGATCGACGACGACGCCGACGTCGCCGATCTCGTCGTGGCGATCCTCACCGACGAGGGTTATTCCGTCAGCGTGCTGGTGAACGTCAGCCGCGACGCGATCCTCGCCGCGGTGGGCAAGGAGGAGCCTGACTGCGTCCTCCTCGACGGGAGCTCCCCAGCGGGGTACGGCACCAGGTGGGCCGACGCCGCGTACCTGGCGGGTCGCGAGCGTTCGGTGCCCACGATCATGTTCAGTGCCCACGCCGCCGACATTCGGGAGGCGCGTCAGGCGGAATCTGAGCGGGCTCGCGCAGCGGAGTTCGCGGCGGTGCTCGCGAAGCCATTTCACCTCGACGAGCTGGTGACCGCGGTCGCCACGGCCTGTGCCAGATCTGAGCCATTCAACCAGTCTGCCGAAGGGGATCGGGAACGGACGGTCGCGCTGGCTCGTCGCCTGCGGGAGCTCGGCGCGACGGACATTCGGACCAGCGATCGACGCGAGTGGGCGACATTCCGTCCAAATGGCGCCGACGCCCTCCGGCAGCTCTACTGGTGGCAGCAGATGGGCGTCTACCTCGTGGGGTCGTACGAGGAGGACGGCGCGCTCAAGCCGATCGGCCAGTTCTTCGAGCTTGACGTGGCGCTGGCCGCCGCCATTCCCGAGTATTCGGCCGCCTGAATCGCCAGCGCGACACGGCCGATTGCCAAGGTCACTTGGCATGGGCTCCTAGGGCTCGGCAATCGAACTGAACGCCGCCACACGGTCTGACCTGCTTCGCCTCGATCAGACGCGCCGCGCGAGGGTCAACGTGATCCGACACGCAGGCATCGGCGCCTGTGTCCGGGTCGACATCAGCGGGTCAGTCGGCGTGCGCGCGGATTACTGGCAGCGCCAGCTGACAGCGGGCGTCGAGCTCGGCAGCGACCGCGTCTGGAACCTTGGCACCCCCGCTGTAGTAGCCGTTGATGACGACCCCGCCATCCGCAACGGAGTGTCCCCCGTGCTTGAGCCAGCGAACGAGCTCGGGCGACACGTCCGTCCAGAACTCTCGCAGTAGCTGCCCGTCGACGATCGAGTGAGCGGCGCAGAGTGATGCCTCCTCGGCGGTCAGCGAACCGACTGCTCCCTGGCATGCCACGAGGACGAGGGCGAGAGCCAGGGTCAAGGCACGCACGGCACGAGCATACAGGTCACATTAGCGTCGCCAATGGGACTAACCGATGGGTCGCGGAGCTCGAGGACGCCCGCCTCCGCCTGGCCGATACCAGCGATCGCGCTCGATCGCTACAGCCACGTCACCCGACCATGCAGGATGAAGCAGCCCGCCGCATGGATCAGGACCTCGGAAATCGCGCCCACTGAGGGTATTTCTGAGTGCATCGGGCGCCCCAAGAGCCAAGGGAAAGCCCCGATTCGTGCTCAAATCGGGGCTCAGGGATGAGCGCTGGTACCGCATACCGGA
>DAINOY010000071.1:0-7639 GCA_036743735.1 Chloroflexota bacterium | reverse complement strand
CTTCAGGCAGCGCCGATAATGGCAACACTCGAAACGCCACCAGCCCGGCGAGCATGGTGACGGCAATCTGAACGGGGACGCCGACCAGCACGAGCCGGCCGACGTTGAGCAGCTCGCGGATCCTGAACTGGAGCCCGATGCTGAACATGAGCAGCGCGACGCCGATGTCGGCCAGGCCCAGCACCTGCTCCCGGTCCGCGACGAAGCCCGGCGTGAAGGGTCCCACGACGAGCCCGGCGATGATGTAGCCGATGATCGGCGGCAGCCGCAGCCGCGTGGCGAGCGCACCGAGCACCAGCGCGGCGAGGAGGGCCGCGAACAGCGTGAGGCCCAGGCTGCCCGTCATGGTGGCCGATCATACCGGCGCCATGGGCTAGACTCGGCCGATCCAGGTGGGTGAGGAGCCGCGCCCGTACCCCGGCTCCGAGGTGGAGACTGCGCATGCGCGGTCTCCTTTTGCGTCAGGAGCGAGCCGCACGACCGATGGACCACACGGCCGAGATCCTCTTCCAGCTCTTCGCGATCCTGCTCGCCGCAAAGCTCGGCGAGGAGCTCTTCGAGCGCTTCGGACAGCCCGGGATCGTGGGTGAGATCCTAGGTGGCGTCGCGGTCGGCCCGGCACTGCTCGGCATCTACGAGGTCGGCCCCGAGACGCGGCTCTTCGCCGAGATCGGCGTCGTCGTGCTCCTCTTCCGCGTGGGCCTCGAGACGAGACTCCACGAGCTGCTGGGCGTCGGCCGGCCGGCCATGATCGTCGCCACGCTCGGGGTTGCCCTGCCCTTCGCCGGCGGCTTCGCCCTGGCGGAGCTGGTCGAGGGCGAGCTCGAGGTCGCGGTCTTCCTGGCCGCAGCGCTCACCGCTACGAGCGTCGGCATCACCTCGCGCGTCCTGGCGGACCTCGGCGCGCTGCGCACGACCTCGGGCCGCGTGATCCTGGGCGCGGCGGTGATCGATGACGTCCTCGCCATGCTGATCCTGGCCGTGGCCAGCGGCGTCGCGCTGGGCGAGGTGAGCGCAGGACGGATCGTGACGCTGCTCGGCCTCGCGATCGCCTTCATCGTCATCGTGCTGGTGGTGGGCACGCGAATCCTGCGCCGCCGCCGCTCGTTGCTCATGACGCCGCAGTTCGCGCGGACGCCATTCCTGCCGGGGATGATCATCATGCTCGGGCTCGCGTCGCTCGCCGCGGTCATCGGGCTGGCGGCAATCATCGGCGCCTTCCTGGCGGGGATGGTGGTCGGCGAGTCAGCCGAAAAGCGCGCGCTCGAGGCAGAGGTGGCGCCGCTGGCCGCCTTCTTCACGCCATTCTTCTTCGGCTCGATCGGTGCCCAGGTCGACCTCGTCGGGCTGGCGAGCCCCGCGGCGCTGTTGCTGCTGGGTGCCATCACCCTGGTGGCGGTGGTTGCGAAGTTCGGAGGGGCGTTCCTCGGCGCGCTGCCGCTGGGGCGCGATCGGGCGCTGCTCATCGGCTGGGGGATGGTGCCGCGCGGCGAGGTGGGCATCGTCGTCGCTGGCCTGGGCCTGTCGCTCGGGGCGATCGACGCGCCGCTCTACTCGGTCGTGGTCGGGATGGCGGTGATCACCACCCTGATCGTGCCCCCACTCCTGCCGGTGCTCGTGCGGCGCGCCGAGGGCGAGGAGCGCCTGGCCGCGCCGGAGGGGCCGCAGGCCAAGCCGCTCGGCGGCTGACAAGAAAGAGGCCGCTCCCCGCGCTGGGGGAGCGGCCCGTGAGCCATCGGTCCTTCGTAGGTCTATTCGCCGCCCGGCGTGACCTCGACCGATCCCTTCTGGAAGTCGCTGCCGTTGATGTCGCCGTCGATCCCTTCGTGCGCCGCCTCGGCGAGGTCGGTGCGGTAGGCACTGTCCGGCGGGGCCTCGCTGATGATCCCGGCATCGATGCTGATGTCGACCGTCTGCTGCCAGAGGTCGGTATCAAGGATCCCGATGCCATCGGCCGAGGGCCAGATCAGCGGGTTGATCTCGTTCATCATCCAGGCCTGGTGCCCGGCGCCCAGCGTGGAGCCGGCGTCGGTCGTGTACTGCACGCAGTCATCGGGGTTCTCGCGGCAGTAGATCCAGCCCTTGAAGCTGGCCCGCAGGAAGCGGGTCGCGATGTCCTCGTTGCCATCCTCGGCGAGCCACGCCTCGCGGGCGAAGATCGCGTCCTGGAGCATGGCCGTCCCGACCTCGTTGTAGTTGATGACATTGAGGTCGTCGGGCTGGTAGAGCTCGCCGGTGTCCGGGTTCTCGGCCTCGAGCACCTGCGCGTACTCGTTGTAGATCATCGCCTCGGCGACGTCGATCTCGCGGGTGAGCAGGAGCGTCATGTCGAACGGCTGAATGACCTTCGTGTAGCCGGAGCCTTCCTCCAGACCGGCCTCCTTCGCCGCGGCCGTGACCTCGAACTCGTTGCCGAAGTCCCAGACCCCGACCTTCTTGCCCTCGAAGTCGGCGGGCTCGGTGATATCGGAGTCGGCCCAGCTCACGCTGAGCGTGCCGGAGCGCTGGAAGACCTGCGCGATGTTCACGAGGTCGGAGTCAGCCTTGCGCGCCTCGAGCACCTTCGGCACCCAGCTGATCGTGAACTCCGGGCCGTCGGCGGCCGAGCCGACCTGCTGCGGAATGACGTCAGGTCCGCCGTCGAGGATCTCCACGGCCAGGCCCTCCGCCTCGTAATAGCCCTGCTCCTGCGCGGCGAAGTACCCGGCGAACTGCGCCTGCGGCGCCCACTGCAGCTGGAGCTGGACGGCATCGAGGTCGCCCCCGCCACCGCCGCCTGCGCTGCTTTCGGCGCTGCTGCCCGGCGTCGTCGCACACGCCCCGAGCACGAGCATCAACGACGTGCCCGCCGCAAGAACAACCCTGGAACGCTTCATCTGGTCTCCCTCAACTGGCCCGCTCGGGGGCCTGCCCCACTGGTGATTGGCGGATTCTAGTGACCGCGGCTCTCCGGCACCATCCCCAAATCGCGCGAGGGAGCTGCCGAGCGCCAGCCGCCGCTGACCGCGTGGCGCTCCTTCAGTCGCCCCTCGCTTCGAGCGCGGACAGCCTCCGCCGCGTTCCGTTTGTTCGCGACATGGCCAGATGTCCGCCCTGGCGCAGACGCGTGGTCGGGCGGGCGCCTCCGCCTTGATGCACGCTACGCCCCGGCCGTCCACGCGCTGATTCGACTGGGTGGATCAGAGCGCGCGGCACGACGCCACCGCGCAACGCCCGATTCACCCGCCCGAATCAGGCGGCGCGGGACGGTCGACAGATGCGTGATCTGAACCACCCAGCGGAATCAGCGGCCCGGTCCCGCCGCGGCCCCGGGTCTGATTCAGCCCGCCTCTTCTCCCCGGACCGAGGCGTGCCACGGGATGAGCGCACGCTCGAGCAGGCTGATCGCGAGGTAAAAGAGGATCCCGGCGATCGCGGCGAGCAGGATCGCCGCCCACGTCACGTCGAAGCGTAGCGCCGACGCGGATTGCACCACCACCCGCCCCAGCACGGTCGACGAGCCGCCGAAGTACTCGCCCACGATCGCGCCGATCAGCGAGAGGGTCGTGCCGAGCTTCAAGGCGGTGAGGAAGAAGGGCAGCGCGTTCGGGAGTCGGACCTTGCGCAGCACCTCCCACTCCGAGGCCGCGTACGAGCGCATCAGCTCCAGCGACGCGGGCTCCACCTGCGAGAGGCCGCGCGTGACGTTGATCATCACCGGGAAGAAGACGAGCAGCGCGGCGATCATCATCTTCGACACCGGCGAGGTGACCCCGAACCAGTTGTTCATCAGCGGAGCCGCCGCGATGATCGGGATCGCGTTCACCGCCACCGCGACGGGGAGGACCGCCTCGCGGGCGCTCGCCCATCGGGCCACGACGAAGGCGACCGCCACGCCGACGATCGTGCCGATCACCAGCCCGCCGACCGCCTCGAAGAGCGTCGAGAGGGTCGACTCGAGGAGCGGCCAGCGGCCGCCCGACCAGTTCTCGCCGAGCGCCGCCACGATCGCCGATGGTGCCGGCAGGATGCGGACGCGCATGTCGAGCGCCGAGACGCCCACTTCCCACAGGGCGATGACGGCCACGAAGACGAGGACGGTCGGCCCGTACTGCAGCAGCGCCACGCGAGGGTCGCGCCTGCGGCCGCGGCCGAGCGCCGGGACGGCCGTCGTCATCGGTTCATCTCGTCAGCCGATGCCGCCTTCGGCGGCCAGGCGCTCCGCCGATGCCGCATTCGCCCGCTCCGCCGCCTCGAGATGGCCGCGCAGCGCTTCCCGCACCTCGGTCACGAGCTCGAAGTAGCGCGGATCCTCGCGCGTCTCATCGTTGCGGGGGTGGCCGAGCGGCACATCGACGAGCCGCGTGATCCGGCCCGGCCGCGCGCTCATCACGACGATGCGCGTCGAGAGGAAGACCGCCTCGGGGATCGAGTGCGTGACGAACACGATCGTCGTGCCGGTCTGGCGCCAGATCCGCAGCACCTCGGCGTTCATGCGCTCGCGGGTCATCTCGTCGAGCGCGCCGAACGGCTCGTCCATCAGCAGGATGCTCGGCTCGAGCGCCAGCGAGCGCGCGATCGCCACGCGCTGCTGCATCCCGCCGGAGAGCTGGTACGGGTGGTGCCGGGTGAAGTCACCCAGTTCGACGAGCTCGAGCATCTCACGAGCACGCCGGTCGCGCTCTGCCCGTCCCATGCCCATCAGCTCGAGCGGCAGCTTCACGTTGTCCTCCACGCTGCGCCACTCGAACAGCGTCGGCGCCTGGAAGACCATCCCGTACTCGCGACCCAGCCGCGCCGCATGCGCCGCCTTGCCGTTGACCTCGACGCTTCCTCGCGTCGGGCCGATCAGGTCACCGATGATGCGCAGCAGCGTGCTCTTGCCGCAGCCGGACGGACCGATGAGCGAGACGAACTCGCCGCGCCGGATGTCGAGATCGATCCCGGCCAGCGCGGTGGTCACCACCGCCCCGCCGGTGAGGAACGTCTTGTCGACGTCGCGGATGCGGACGATCGCCTCGGCGCCGCCCTCGCCGGCGCCCGCGCCCCCGCCCTCGCCGGCTCTCGCCGCCTGTGCGATCTCGTCGGGTGTTCGGAAGATCGGCCGCTCGGTCACGCGATCGCCTCCCGGACGCGGCCGCGCAGCGTCCATCGCTCGGCCAGCGCCACGAGGCCGAAGAACACGATGCCGAGCAGCGCCGAGGCCAGGATCGCGGCCCACAGCTTCTCGGGGCCGGAGATGTACTGGTTGTTGAAGTTCACGATCGCCCGGCCCAGCCCGTCGCTGATCTGGCCTGGCCCCTCGCCCACGATCGCACCGACGATGCTCGCCGTGGCGCTGATCTTCAGTGCGGTGAACAGGTAGGGGACCGACGCCGGCAGCCGCAGCTTCCAGAAGACGGCCCGACGCGAGGCGGCGTAGCTTCGCATCAGCTCCAGTGCCCGCGGATCGGGTGAGCGGAGCCCTCGGATCATGGCGATCGTCACGGGGAAGAAGGTGAGGTACGTGGCGATGATCACGACGCTCAGGACGTTCGGGCCGAAGGCGAAGACGATCATCGGCGCGAGCGCCACGATCGGGATCGTCTGCGAGGCGATGACGTACGGCACGAAGGCGCGTTCGAGCAGGCGCGAGTGAACGAAGGCGGTCGCCAGGCCGATCCCCAGCAGCGCGCCGACCACGAAGCCGATCGCCGCCTCGCGCCACGTGTACAGCGCGGCTCCCACGAGGAACTGCGCCAGCGACTCGTCGGACCCGCGCTGCACCGGGTTGGCGAGCGCGCCGAAGATGTCCCAGACGTGCGGCAGCTTGATGTCGCTGGCGAAGCTCAGCTCCAGCGGCGGCCGCCACTCCCACGCGCCGAGGCGCCAGGGGTCACCGCCGATGAACTTGGCGCCCTCCCAGACGACGACGATGAGCGCCAGGAAGCCGAGCGCGAGGAAGACGGGACGAGCGCGCCTAGCGGACCGCCGCATCGGTCACATCGAGTGCCCGGTCGATGATCGCGAAGCCCTCGTCGAGCTCCTCGTCGCTGATGATGAGCGGCGGGTTCGTGAAGAACGTGTTCCAGCGCACGAAGGTGTAAAGGCCCTCGTCCCGGAATCGCTTGCCGAGCGCCGTCATCTCGTCGCTGGTCCCGTTGAAGGGCGCCATCGGCTCATTCGTCTCGCGGTCGCGCACGAGCTCGATGATGCCGAAGAGGCCGATCGAGCGCGCGGCCCCGACGCTGGGGTGATTGGCCGCCAGGCGCTGGTGGTGCGCGGTGAGCTTCTCGCCCATCTGCGCCGCCCGCTCGATGAGGTTCTCGTTCTCGTAGACCTCGATCGTCGCGAGCGCCGTCGCACAGCCGAGCGGATGCGAGTTGTAGGTCAGCCCGCCGTAGAACACGTTGTCGCGGAAGTGCTGGGCGATCTCGTGTCGCATGCCGACGGCGCCGAGCTGCACGTAGGCGCTGGTCAGGCCCTTCGCCATGGTGATGAGGTCGGGGACGACGTTCCAGTGGTCGATCGCGAACCACTTCCCGGTGCGTCCGAAGCCGGCCATCACCTCGTCGGCGATCATCAGGATCCCGTAGCGGTCGCAGATCTCGCGCACCCCGGCCAGGTAGCCGTCCGGCGGAACGAGGATGCCGTTCGTGCCGGTCACCGTCTCGAGGATGAAGGCGGCGATGGTCTTGGGTCCCTCGAGCTGGATGATCTCCTCGATCGTGGCCAGCGCTTCCTCGGTCGTGTCCCAGCCGCGCTGGATGCCGTGATACGGATCGGGGACGCGGACGACGCCGGGGATGCCGGGCTCGGCCGCCCAGCGGCGCGGGTCGCCGGTCAGGCTGATGGCGCCCGCCGTGCCGCCGTGATAGCTGCGGTATCGGGCCATGATCTTGTGGCGGCCGGTGTAGAAGCGGGCGATCTTGATGGCGTTCTCGTTCGCCTCGGCGCCGCCGTTGGTGAAGAAGAACGTGTCGATATCGCCGGGCGTGAGCTCGGCGAGCTTCGCGCCCAGGCGCGCCCGCGGCTCGGTGGCCATGAACGGGTTGGCGTAGGCGAGCGTCTCTGCCTGGCGCTGGATCGCCTCGATGACGTGCGGATGCCCATGCCCGATGTTCACGCACATCAGCTGGCTGTTGAAGTCGAGGTAGCGCTTGCCCTCGGGCGTCCAGAAGTAGCAGCCCTTGGCCCCCGCGACGGGAATCGGGTCGACCTTGCTCTGCGCGCTCCACTCGAACAGCGTGTGCCGCTTCGTGAGCTCGACCATCTCGGCGCCGGTCATCGCGCCGGCCTCGGTGCTGATTGCCATGGGTACCTCGCTGCCTGTGCTCCTCCGGGAAGCCGATTACACCACACGCGGCAACTCTCGACCGGCGCCGCTCCGTGGGGATCGCTGATCCTGTGGTGAATGATTTGGCCGGTAGGTCCGAGTTGCGGCCGTCTCAGTCACAGGTGAATGAAACGGGGGCGAATTGGAGGAATTGGGTCCGTTTGGGCCCGATTCCATTCAGTGCTGAATACCACGGCGGGTAACGGCGGCTTCCCGGGCGTTTCATTCACCGACTGAATGGCGCGAGGGAGTCTCCGAGCGCCAGCCGCCTCCCACCGCGTGGCGCTCCGTCATCGACGCTCGCTTCGAGCGCGGACAGCCTCTGGTTGATCACGTGGTGATCAA
>DAINOY010000070.1:0-7699 GCA_036743735.1 Chloroflexota bacterium | reverse complement strand
CACAACGAGGCGGCAACCCGGCGCGACGCCCGCGACTCGGCCGACTCTCGCGACTCCACCTCGTCGAGGAAGTCGCGCGAGCGCAGCTCGCGCTCCAGAACGGCCGAAATTGTCGCGTGCAGCAGCCGCTCCGTCTCGCGAGCGACCGCGACCGGGACTCCGAGCCGCAGCACATCCACCAGCTCGGAGCGCGCAAGGTGCCGCATCACCTTCAGCGCATCCGCGCTCACCGGCCGCGCGCCGAGCGCGGCATGAGCGCAGTCGCGGCAGAGGACGCCGCCGGCGACCGGTGAGTAGGCATTCCCATCGGGCTCGATGAGGGCCCCGCACTCCAGGCAGCGGGTCAGCTGGGGCCGGAATCCCATGGCGTCAAGGAGATGGAGCTCGAACCATCGGGCCACGACGTCACGCGACACGCCCAGTGAAGCCGCATCCAGCGCGTGCAGCGCCTGCGACAGGAGCACGAAGGCACTGTGCGAATCTGCGCGCTCCTCGCAGAAACGGTCGGCGAGCTCCACGACGTACCAGGCCGACGCCGTCGAGCGCAGGTCGTTGCGCAGACCGAGGTGCGGCTCCTCGAGCGCCGATTGGGTCACCACGTCCCACGTGCGACCCACGGCCAGGACGAGGTTGACGTCGCTGAACGGCTCCAGGCCGCCGCCGATCCGCGAACGAGGTCGCCGGATCCCCTTCGCCACGACCCGCAGCTTCCCGAGGCGCGGGGTGAGCACGGTGAGCACGCGGTCGGCCTCGCCGAGGTCCATGGAGCGCAGGACGATCGCCTCGGTCTTGTAGAGACGAGCGCGCGGACTCATCGGGCCGGGTACCCTTCGCGCGTGGACATCAGGAACGAGTTTAGCGACCTGCTGGCGGGCATCGAGACCGAGATGCAGTCGGTGCTCGACGAGCGGCGCGGCTCACACGCCGAGCCGCTCTACGAGATGCTCGCCTACCACCTGGGGATCGATGGTGGCGGGAAGCGAGGCAAGCGGATCCGGCCGCTCCTCGGCCTGCTGGCCTACGCGTCGCTGAAGGGCGACTACGAGGGCGCCCTGCCGGGTGCCGCCGCGGTCGAGCTGGGACACAACTTCAGCCTCGTCCACGACGACATCGAGGATGCCGACCGGGAGCGCCACCATCGGCCCACGCTGTGGGCGATCTGGGGCATCCCGCTGGCGATCAACGCCGGCGACGCGCTCTTCGCGCTCAGCCGTCTGGCGCTCTACCGCCTGCGGCCGGACCTGTCGGACGACAAGGTGCTCGACCTCATGCGCGTCTACGACGAGACGTGCCTGGCGCTGTGCGAGGGGCAGTTCCTGGACATCACCTTCGAGCGCCAGCCCGATGTCAGCGTCGAGCAGTACCTCGAGATGATCGGCAAGAAGACGGCGGCGCTGATCGGCGCCTCGGTCGAGGCCGGCGCCATCCTGGCCACCGACGACGAGGCCACGCGTGACGCCTACCGCCGCTTCGGCTGGAACCTGGGCCTCGCCTTCCAGATGGCCGATGACGTGAAGGGCGCATTCTGGTCGAGCGCCGAGTCCGGCAAGCCCGAGGCGGGTGACGTGCGCAAGCGGAAGAAGACGATGCCGGTGGTCTGGGCCATGGCCAATGCGCCGCAGGCCGATGCCGACCGCCTGCGCGAGCTCTACAGCCGCGGCACCGCGGCGTCCGGAGCTGACGGGGCGCGGCCGCCGGCCGACGAGCAGCTCACCGACGAGGAGGTCGAGGAGGTGCTCGCCATCCTGGAGCGCTGTGGCGCGCGTGAGCACGTGCTGTCGGAAGCGCGACGGCTGCGCGACACCGCCCTGGCGGACATCGATGCGCTGCCGCTGGCCGATGGGCCGAAGAGCCAGCTGCGCGGTCTCGTCGAGGCGGTGATCGCCGCCTGAGCGTCAGGCGCCGTTCGCGCTGCCGTTCACGCCCAGGCCCTCGACCTCCGGCGGCTTCTCCCGCGTCGCGAGGACCTTCGCCACGCGGCGCGAGTCGGCGGCCTCGACCTTCAGGGTGACATCGCCGAACGGCACCTCGGAGCCGGGCAGCGGGATCCGTCCGACGCGATGGACGATGAACCCGCCGACGGTGTCATACGCGTCCTCGTCAGGCTCGTCGTCATCGGGCAGGTCGAAGAGGTCGCGCAGGTCGTCCATGCTGACCCGGCCGTCCAGGCGATACGTGTCGACGCCGTCGGACTCGACGGTCTCGACGAGCTCCTCCTCGGTGTCGTACTCGTCCTGGATCTCGCCCACGATCTCCTCGACCACGTCCTCCATCGTGATGAGCCCGGCCGTCCCGCCATACTCGTCGACGACGATGGCGATGTGCCGCTTCGCGGTCTGCATCTCGTGCAGCAGCTCGTCGACGCGCTTCGACTCCGGCACGTAGACCGGTGGCCGGATGATCTGCCGCACGTCGATCGGGCCATTACGCTGCTCCTCGCGGAGGTACGGCAGCAGGTCCTTGGCGTAGAGGATGCCGATGATGTTGTCGAGGTTCTCCTCGAAGACCGGCAGGCGCGAATGGCCGGCCCGCACGATCATGTCAAGCACCTCCTCGAGGGGATCGTCGACATTCACGGCGCGGATGCCGATGCGCGGCACCATCACCTCGTGGACGCTCTTCTCGGCGAGCTCGATGACCCCGTGGATCATCTCCTTCTCGTCTTCCTCGATCCCGCCCTGCTCTGAGCCGGTCTCGACGAGCATCTTCAGCTCCTCGGTCGACAGGTAGCCGCCCTGCGGACGCTCGGTGCCGCCCAGGGCACGGACGAGGACGCCAGAGATCCCGGAGATGGCCCACACCAGCGGCGAGAGGAGCCGCTCGATCAGGCGGATTGGGCGCGAGACGGTCAGCGCGAAGCGCTCGGCGAACGAGAGCGCCAGCGTCTTCGGGACGAGCTCGCCCAGGATGATCGAGGCGACCGCGATGAGCAGCGTGATGAGCACGAAGGCGATCGTGTCGGCTGCCGCGTCGATGGCGTCGATCGGGATGAGGCGGATCCAGCCGGCCAGCACGCTCGACAGCGACAGGGCGCCAACCGCCGAGGCCAGGAAGCCCAGGAACGTGATCGCGATCTGGATCGTGGCGAGGAAGCGGTTCGGATCGGCGGTCAGCCGCTGCGCGACCTGCGCCGACCGCCGGCCCTCGATCGAGAGCTGCGCGAGCCGGTGCTGCTTGACGGTGATGAGGGCGATTTCCGCCGCGGCGAAGAAGCCACCGATGAGGATCAGGACGAGGACGAGGACCAGGTCCAGGATCGGGCTCCCGGTGGCGCCGGTACTGCTGCCTTCAGGCATCGGGGGACGTTGCGCTGCCTCCTGGTTGCGGGCTCGAGTGGCGTCGGCGCAGCTCGATGGGGCGCGCCGGCATGCCGACGACCGTCTTGCCGGGCGCGACGTCGCGCGTCACGACGGCACCGGCCCCGGTCTTCGCTCCCTCGCCGATCGTGATCGGGGCGCGGAGCATGGTATCGACCCCGATGAAGGCGCCGTCGCCGATCGTGGTCGGGTGCTTGCGCTCGCCGTCGAAGTTGGCGGTGACGGCGCCGGCGCCGATATTCACCGCCTCACCGACGGTGGCGTCGCCGAGATAGCTGAAATGATGCTGCTGCGTCCCGCCGCCCATCCTGGTGCGCTTGAGCTCGGCGTAGTTGCCGATGCGGCAGCCTGGACCGATGTCGCAGCCGGGACGCAGGTGGCTGTAGGGACCGATCTCGACGTCCTCGGCAACGGTCGAGGACTCGATCACGCTGGCCCAGACGCGCGAACGGGGCCCGATGCGGCTGTCGACGACATGGCTGTTCGGCCCGATGATCGCGTCCGCGGCGATGACCGTGGTCCCGAGGAGCATCGTCCACGGCTCGATGCGCGCGTCCTGCCCGATCTCCACCGCGGCGTCGATCCGCGTCGTGGACGGGTCGACGATCGTGACGCCGGCCCGCATGTGCGCCTCAGAGATGCGGCGGCGCATCAGCTCCTCCGCCTCGGCGAGCGCGACGCGGTCGTTGATCCCCATCGTGAGCCGCGCGTCGGGCGCGGCCACGACGGCGACCGGGCGGCGCTGCTGGACGGCGAGGGCGAGGAGATCGGTGAGGTACAGCTCGCCGGAGCCACTCGGGCTCACGGATGGGAGCGTGTCCCGCAGCCAGGCCGCGTCGAAGCAATACGTGCCGGCGTTGACCTCGTCGATGGCGCGCGTGGCGTCATCGAGGTCGGCCTCTTCACGGATCTCGCGGACCGTGCCATCGGGCCCGCGGATGATGCGACCGTAGCCGGTCGCGTCGGGGACGCGTGCGGTGAGCAGCGTCAGCGCCGCGCCAGCGGCCGTGTGCTCGCCGACCATGCGCGTCAGCAACTCGGCCGGCAGCAGCGGAGCGTCGCCCATCGTCACGAGCAGCGTGCGCGCCCCCGGTGGGACGCAGGCCAGGCCGACGCGAACGGCATCGGCAGTGCCGCGCTGCGACGGCTGACGCACCGTCGTGATCCCAGCGCGTCCCTCGAGGACTGCCTCGACCTCGGCGGCACCGTGGCCCACGACCACGACCGCCGGCGCGAGACCCGCCTGTGCGACCGCGTCGAGGACGTGCGCGAGCATGGGCCGGCCCGCGAGGGGGTGAACGACCTTGGGACGTCGGGAACGCATTCGGGTTCCCTGGCCGGCGGCCAGGATGATGGCCGCGGAAGGAGTCAACGCTGAGCTGCGCTCCTGGTGGTCAGGCACGAGTGGCGCCGATGGTAGAGGCGGTCCGAAGCGAGCGTCAACTCGCCCCGGCGGGCTCCGCGGCGAGGGCGACGCACTCGATCTCGACCAGCGCGCCCATCGGCAGCGACCGGACGGCGAAGGTCGAGCGCGCCGGATAGGGCTGGGAGAAGGCGGCGCCGTACGCCTCGTTGACCCCGGCGAAGTCGGCGATGTCCGCGAGGAAGATCGTCGTCTTCACCACCCGATCGAGCCCGGAGCCGGCCGCCTCGAGGATCGCGGCGAGGTTGGCGATCGCCTGGCGCGCCTGCGCCGCGACGCCCTCGGCCAACGCCTTCGTGGTCGGGTCGAGCCCGACCTGGCCGGCCGTGAAGACCAGCTCACCGGCCCGGATAGCCTGGCTGTATGGACCGATGGCCGCCGGGGCGGCATCTGTCTGGATCGCTTCGCGGGTCATGCTTCCTCCTGGTCGATGGGCTGGATCGTAGCGGCCTGCGCGCGGCTGCGCGTCCGCGTCGTGCGCACGCCGGCCCGCGCGAGCCGGGCCGCGATGCCGTCGGCCCGCTCGGGATCGTCGGTGATCGCGAAGAGCGTCGGTCCGCTGCCGGTGAGCCGGGGATGTCCGCCGGCCGCCGCGACGAGTGCCGCGATCTCCTCGAGCTCCGGCTCCAGGCGCAGTGCCGGCCGCCACAGGTCGTTCGTGCCCTCGGCCAGCGCGGAGTCGACGTCGTCCGCCACCTCGCTGCTCCAGTCGCCGTGCCGCAGCTCCGCGAAGACCGCCGCCGTGGCCAGGCCGCGCCGCGGATGGGCGAGCACCACCTCGAGCGACGCCGGCGGAGCAATCGGCTCGACCCGCTCACCGATGCCGCGGACCCGCGCGGCGACGGCGCAGGCGGCGAAGAACGGGACGTCGGCACCGATCCTGGCGAGCCCGGCGAGGTCGTCCGGCGTTGCGACCGGCGCCTCCCCCTCGGCGCCGCGAGCCAGCCGCCAGGCGGCGGCAGCATCGGACGAGCCGCCGCCGAGGCCACCCCGCACAGGGATCCGCTTCTCGAGGGCGAGGCACACCAGCGCCTCGTCGGGCGATCGGCCGAGGCCCGCCCTCAGGCCCCGCCAGGCCAGGTTCGCCTCGGGGTCGACCGGCACCTCCCCCACCGCGGCGCCGTCCGGATCGGTGACTCGCAGGCCACTGCAGCCGGGCATGAGCAGCAGGTGATCGGCGAGCTCGAGGAGGAGCATGACCCCGTCGAGCTCGTGGAAGCCGTCGTCACGTCGGGCGACGACCCGCAGCGAAAGGTTGAGCTTGGCCGGCGCCTCGACGCGCAGCGGCGTCACGCTGCCAGCCTCCCGGCCAGGGAGCGTGCCAGACAGGCCCACTCGTCGACGCTCAGCGTCTGCGGGCGGCGCTCAGGATCGATCCCGCAGGACGCAAAGGCGGCCGCGAGCTCGTCCGACGGCACCGGCAGCTCCCTGCCCAGGGCGTTGTGCAGCTGCTTGCGTCGCTGGCGGAAGCCGGCCTGCACGAGGCGGTAGAAGGGCTCCCGCTCCGGTCCCGGCGCCACCGGCGAAGCGTCGCGCCGGCGCAGGCGAAGGATGGCGGAGTCGACGTCCGGTTCCGGCTCGAAGGCGGCCGCAGGCACGCGCGCCATGACCTCCGCCTCGGCGACGTTCTGGGCGAAGACGGAGAGGTAGCTCATCTTCCCCGGCGGTGCCGCGACCCGCTCGGCAACCTCGAGCTGCACCAGCAGGACGGTCAGCTCCGGTGGTCGCTCGCCCTCGAGGAAGGCGTGGAGCAGCGGGCTGGTGATGTGGTACGGGATGTTGGCCACGAGCTTGTAGGCCGCCGCGTCGGGCACGACGTCGCGCGGGTGGACCGAAAGGGCATCGCCCTCGATGAGCTCGAAGCTGCCCTGGCCGGCGAGCTCGCGTCGCAGGTAGGCCGCCAGCCGCGCGTCGAGCTCCACTGCGGTGACCGACGCGCCCGCCGCGAGGAGCCGCCGCGTGAGGACGCCGAGCCCCGGCCCCACCTCGACGACCCGATCGCCCGGGCGCAGCTCGGCCGCCGCGACGATCGCATCGAGGGCACTCGCGTCGGTGAGAAAGTTCTGCGACAGGGCCTTGCGGGGCCGCAACCCCTCGTCGCGCAGGATGCGGCGCAGCTGCCCCGGCGTCGGCGGCGCGAGGCGCTCGGCGGCGAGCGGGTCACTCACGACGTCGACCACGGCAGCGCGAGCGAGGGGATCGCCTCGAGCGCCGCGTCGGCGCGCTCGCCGGCCGCGAACCGGTAGCCCGCGGCCGCCCCGATCATCGCCCCGTTGTCGGTGCAGAGGGCCGGCGGGGGCACGAGCAGCGGCACGCCGAGCTGGTCCGCGCGGGCACCCAGCTCGCGCCGCAGCGCCCGGTTCGCGGCGACACCTCCACCGAGGGCGATCGCGGCGACCCCGTGTGCCTCGGCCGCGGCGGCCGTCTTCGTCACGAGGGCATCGACGACCGCCTCCTCGAAGGCGGCGGCGATCCCATCGATCGGGATCGCCGCGCCGCGTCGCCGGTAGCCCTCGATCTCGCGGCCCACCGCGGTCTTGAGCCCGGAGAAGCTGAAGTCGTACGGCCCCGCGGTGCGCGCCCGCGGGAAGCGGGTCGCCGGCGTCGCCCCGTGGGCCGCCGCGCTGATCGCCGGGCCGCCGGGGTACGGCAGCTCGAGGAGGCGGCCGACCTTGTCGAACGCCTCGCCAGCCGCATCGTCGATCGTCTGCCCCAGCAGGACGTAGTGCCCGTGGTCGAGCATGAGGACGAGCTGGCTGTGCCCGCCGCTCACGACCAGGCAGAGCAGCGGGAAGGGCGGCTCGGCAGGAAGTGGCTCCGGGGCGGAGGCATCGGTCAACCAGTTGGCATAGATATGACCCTCGATGTGGTTCACCGCCACCAGCGGCTTGCCGTGCACCGCCGCGAGTGCCTTGGCGACGTTGACCCCCACCAGCAGCGAACCGATCAGCCCAGGCCC
>DAINOY010000069.1:0-7813 GCA_036743735.1 Chloroflexota bacterium | reverse complement strand
CGGGATGAGCTCCGTGTACGCGTAGTACTGCGGATCCTGGACCTGGCAGAAGTACGGCCCGTAGAACAGCTCCTGGAAGCAGATCACCTTGGCGCCCTGCGCCGCTGCCTCGCGGGCGTACTTCTCGTGCTTCTCGATCATCGATTCCTTGTCGCCGGTCCACTCCGCCTGGAGCAGAGCCGCGCGGACGATTCGCGCCATCTGGGTCGAAACCTCCAGTGCATCGGTCGAAGGAAGGGAATGGGTACTGTACATCGGACCGTCCGCCAGTCCGAGGCCGGCGCCCGACGGGTACCCTGCCCACGCGATGAACCCGATCGACGTCGTCGTCCTGCTCCTCGTCGTGCTCGGCGCCTTGGCCGGCGCGCGTGCCGGATTCCTGGCGCCAGTGCTGGGCCTGCTCGGCGCTGCTGCTGGCTTCGGCCTGGCGCTGCTCCTCGCGACGACGCTGCGCGACGAGCTGGCGGCGATCGAGCAGCCGACGCGTGCGCTCGCCACGCTGATCGGCCTCGTCGCGTTCGTGCTGGTGGGCGAGGCGATCGGCGCGGCCGCCGGAGCGACGCTCAGTCGCCGGGTGCGCCACGGCGTGCTCGGGCCGGTCGAGGCAGTGGGCGGCGCAGCGGTCGGCGTGGCCCACGTCGTGTTCGGGGTCTGGATCCTGGGCGGGCTCATCTTCGCGGGCGCGGTGCCGTCGCTCGGCCCCACGGCCCGGACATCGGCGGCAGTGCAGATCGTTGGCGAGCGGCTCCCCTCGCCGACCACGGTGGCGGGCCGGCTGCTTGCGCTCCTCGATACGACCGACCTGCCGCCGCTCTTCGCCGGCCTCGAGCCTCCACCGGCGCCACCGGTGGAGCTGCCGCCCGATGCCGAGGCACAGGCGCTCGCCAGCTCGGCCATCGGCAGCACGACCCGCGTCTCGTCGATGGGCTGCGGGCCGGGGATGTCGGTGGGCAGCGGCTTCTTCATCGGTCCACAGCACGCGCTCACGAATGCCCACGTCGTGGCCGGCGGCAGCGAGGTGACCGTGACGGTGGACGGCGGCGCCCAGTGGGCCACCGTGGTCGCCTTCGATGCCCAGGCCGACCTGGCGCTGCTCTACGTCCCGGGCGTCGAAGTCGCGCCGCTGACCTTGGCGCAGACCGCTCCGGGGCGTGGCAGCACCGGGGTGGCGCTGGGCTATCCGGGCGGCGGCGACCTGACCGTGTCGGCCGCAGGCGTCAGCGCGACGTACGAGCTGGGCGGCCCTGACATCTACGGCAACGGCGGGTCGCCCGAGCGGACCGTGCTCGAGCTGCACACCGAGATCCACCGCGGCAACAGCGGTGGCCCGCTCGTCGTGGAGCCCGGCATCGTGGGCGGAATCGTCTTCGGCGCCTCACGCGTCGACCCGGGCATCGGCTACGCCATCGGCTCGAACGAGGCGGTGGAACGCATCGGGCCATCCGTGGGCTCGACCTCGCCGGTCGGCACCGGCGCCTGCCTGTAGGAGTCCAGCCCGGATGGCATGGCAGCGCTCCGCCAAGATCGCGTTCATCGGCTCGCACTCGGTGCGCAAGTCGAACGCGGTCCACGCCTTCGCCTCGACGGTCGGCCGCGCCGGTCGCAGCGTCGAGGTGAGCCGCGAAGTGGTGCGCTTCAACCCGCTCGGCCTCAACGAGGGCGCCACGCCGGAGGCCCAGCTCTGGGTGCTCATGACCCAGGTGCAGCAGGAGCTCGAGCTGCGGGGCCGGGCCGACGTGATCGTCACCGACCGGGCGGTGGTCGACAACTTCGCGTACTACCTGCGCGTCACCGGCGACAGCGATCCGTTCGCCGTGGGGCCGCTCGTCGCCGCCTGGGCGGGCACCTACGACCTGTTCGTGCGCCTGCTGCCCGATGTCGCCCTGCAGCCCGATGGCGTCCGCTCCACGAACGACGCCTTTCGCGACGAGATCGAGGCGATCCTCGACCGCATCCTGCCCGGTCACGTTCCCGAGGGACGGCTCGTCAACGTGCCGGCGTCGCACGTCACCGCCGACTTCGACTGGTGGGCGATCGCCGAACGCCTCGCCGCGCTCGTCGGCGAGCCGCTCGTCGAGGGTCAGCTGCGGGTGCCGCTTCCCTAGAAATCCTCGGTCGCTGGCGCCTTGATTCCACTGGGTGCATCCGAGCTCACGGGGGCGAGGCAACGCACCGGTCCTCGAACCAGACCGGTGCATCACGCGTCGCGCGAATGCGGCGATCCGCGCGATCTGATCCACCCAGCGGAATCAGCGTCCCGCGGGGCCGCACGTGCGAGGTCGGTGTGGCGTTCCAGTTCGCTCAGCGAGCGCAGTCCCGCGCGACGGCTGCGATACACGTCATTTTGCTCGCTGAGTGAGCGCAGTCCCGCGGGACGGCTGCGATACACGTCATGTGGCTCACTGAGCGTGCACGCCGAAGAGGCGCTCCAGACTGCGGCCGCTGTGCTCCGATCTTCCCGTGGGGTCAGGCGCGGTGGCACAATGCGCCCGCCGAGAATGAGAACGGCCTGTGACGGCCGATCCACCACGGAGGATTCCTGGACCGATGCCCGGGCCGCTCCGCGCCCTCTTCAGTGCGCCACTCCTGCGGCGCATCGGCTTCCACGCACGACGCATCGGCGGCCAGATGGACCGTCACTTCTTCATGTCGCTCCTCGGGGCGGTCATCGGCTTCGTGATCGTCGCCGCCGTGGCGGTGACGCTGCTGGACGAGGAGAAGCGCACGCTCGCCGGGTTCGGCAGCTCGTTCTACTGGGCGGTGACGACGGTCATCGGCTCCGGCGACGCGAGCTACGTGAGCTCGCCGGGCGGCTTCGTCATCGGCTGGCTGCTCGCGTTCTTCGGCGTCGCCATCGTGGCCGCCATGACCGGCGCCGTCGTCGGGTTCGTCATCGATTTCCTGTTGAAGGAGGGCCAGGGGATGGGCGCCGCGGGCTACCGCGATCACATCGTCGTCTGCGGCTGGAACACGACCGCGCGCGACCTCATCGAAGAGCTGAAGGGCGACGAGTTCGCCACGAAGGTCGTCCTGCTGCACGACAGCGAGCGCAACCCCGCGGGCGACGGCGTCTACTTCGTGCGCGGCGACATCACCCGGACCGAAGATCTCGAGCGCTGCGGGATCGCCGAGGCGACGTCGGCCATCGTCTTTCCCGCCGATCGGTCCAACGAGGCCGACATGCGCTCGATCCTGGCGGTGATGGCGATCGAGTCGATCGCGCCGGACGTGCGGACCGTGGTCGAAGCCAACAACCCGGCGCACGTCGAGCATTTCCGCCGCGCCAAGGCTGACGAGATCCTCGTCACCTCGCGGCTGGCTTCGCGTCTCCTGGCCCGATCCGCGCTCTACCCCGGGCTGAGCGAGCTGGTGACCGACATCGTCTCCGGCGGCAAGGGCTCCGAGCTGTACAGGATCGCGCTGCCGGCGGGCTATCTCGGTCTCTCGGTGGACGAGCTGTCGGCCAAGCTTCGCGGCGAGCACAAGGCCACGCTCCTGGCCGTGACGCGAAACGGCCGCTCGCTCACGAACCCCGCCAGCGACTTCCGCCTGCGCGAGGGCGATGACGCGGTCGTCGTGGCCGAATCGCTTGGTGAGCTGCGCCCGCTGATTCTCCAGCACGAGTAGGGTTGGCGCATGGATCTTGGGCTTCGGGGCCGCAGCGCGGTCGTCGGCGGCGGTTCGTCGGGGCTGGGACGCGCCAGCGCCGAGGCGCTGGCCGAGGCGGGCTGCAACCTCCTCATCTGGTCACGGACCGCTGCGTCGCTCGCCGCGACGGCCGACGAGCTCCGCGCCAGGTATGGCGTCGAGGTCGCGCACGTCACGGCCGATGCCGCCACGCCGGAGGCGGCAGCCCGGGTCGCCGAAGCGGCGGCGGCCTTTGCGCCGATCGACATCCTGGTCCTCAACGCCGGGGGACCACCGACCGTCGACCCCGCGGCGACCGATGCCGCCGGCTGGCAGCGCGCCCTGCAGCTGCTCGCCGTCACTCCGATCGAGCTCGCCACGCGGCTGCTGCCCGGCATGCGCGAGCGCGGCTGGGGGCGGATCGTGGCGATCCTGTCGAGCGGCGTCCGGCAGCCGATCCCCGACCTCGTCTACTCGAACGCCGGCCGCTCATCGCTCGCCGCGTGGCTCAAGACGACCGCACGCTCGATCGCGGCGGAGGGGGTGACGCTGAACGGGGTCATGCCCGGCCGCCTGGCCACGCCGCGGATCACGCAGCTCGACAGCGGACGCGCCCGGCAGGAGGGCACCAGCGAGGAAGAGGTGCGGGCCGGGCACATCGCCACGATTCCCGCGCGGCGCTACGGGCGCCCAGAGGAGCTCGGCAACGTCGTCGCGTTCCTTGCCTCGGAGCGCGCCTCGTACGTCACCGGGCAGCTGGTCGCGGTGGACGGCGGGTTGATCGCCGGCCTCTAACCGCGGCCAGGCGGGAATCAGTGGCGGGGGGCTGGAAGCATCGGGCTCGCCGCATCGGCGTGCCATGCGCGGGACAGCGAGGTCGCGGCTCCGAGGGCCAGCATCGCTGCGGCCGCACCGATGAACAGGACCGCAACGCCCGACTCCGCCACCGCCCCGGCGATGACGTACGAGACCGGCGTGAGACCCATCACGGCGAACATCACGAGGCTCATGACGCGTCCCAGGTAGGCGGGCTCGCTGCGTCGCTGCAGCCACGCCATGCCCGAGACCTGCAGCGTCCCGACGCCGGCCCCGAGTGGCAGGGCCGCCAGCGCCGTCGCCCCGGCATTCGGCGCCAGGCCGATGAGGAGCATCCCGATTCCCAGGGCCAGCGACGTGACCGGCACGACGATCGACATCCGCGCCCGGGGGCCGAGCGTGCCGGCCGCCATCGCGCCGACGACGGCCGCGGCACCGAAGGCGGAGAGGACGAGCCCGTAGGCCATCGGCCCCGTTTCGAAGCGTTCGACCAGGACCGGCAGGCCCACGAAGAACGGCCCGACGACCGCGAAGTTGATCGCCATGACGGCCAGGAGCACCGTCCGCATCTGGGCGTCGGACGAGGCGTAGCGCAGACCGGCGCCGATGGCAGCCAACGTGCCGCCGGGCGGCGCCTGCGTCGCGGCCGTGGCGGGCGCCTGCGTCGCGGCCGTGACTGGCGTCCCGCGTGGCCGCACCATCAGCAGCGTCACGACGGCGAAGGCGAAGGTCGCGGCATCGATGCCGAACCCGAGCGCCGTTCCCAGCCCGGCAACAGCCACTCCCGCGATCGCCGGGCCAACCATGCCGGCAAGGCCCATGCTGCCCATCACGAGCGCATTCGACGCCTCGAGGCGGTCCTCCGGGACCAGGCGTGGGACCAACGCGAGGGCCGCGGGCTGGAAGAAGGCGTCCGCCGCCCCGAAGCCGGCGCCGAGCAGGTACAGGTGCCAGAGCTGCGCCGCATCGGTCCCGACGAGGAGGCCCAGCACGGCGACGAGTGTGGCGCGGATCGCGCTCGAGGCGATCATGATCGTGCGCGGATCGTACCGATCGCTCAGCGCGCCCCCGACGAGCATGAGCGCGGCGCGCGGAATCGCAGCGGCCATGAGGACGAGCCCCAGGGCGAGGCTGGAGCCGCTGAGCGCAAGCGCGACCCATGGGAGCGCGACGAGATAGAACTGGTCGCCGAGCATCGAGACCGTCTCGCCGAGCCAGACCATCCGGAAGCCGCGGTGACGCAACGGCTGCACGAGCCCGAGCCGCTGAACGGTGACTGTCATGCCACCGTTGTAGGCGGGCATGGCTCCCGCGTCGTCGGTCGTTCGACCGGACGCGGCTACGTCACCCGGCCGCGTGTAGGATCGCCCGATGACTGACGGAATCGAGAGACGCGCCGCCGCGATGCGCCGCGCGGCCGAGCTGGGCCTGGACTATCTCAATTCGCTCGATGAGCGCCATGCCGGCGCCGCCGACGAGCCTGCCTCGGTCCGCGCGCGGCTGGCCGCCCCGCTGCCCGAGAACGGCACCGATCCGGTGCGCGTCATCGAGGAGCTCGCCGCGGCCGCCGAGCCCGGTCTCGTCGCGTCGGCCGGGCCGCGCTACTTCGGCTTCGTCATCGGCGGCGCGCTGCCGGCGGCGGCGGCGGCCGATTGGCTGACGACGGCCTGGGGACAGAACGCGGCGCTCAACGCGCTGTCACCCGCGGCGGCGGCGGCCGAGCAGGTCGCCGGTGCGTGGATGCTCGAGCTGCTGAACCTGCCGCGAGACGCGAGCTTCGGCCTGCCGACCGGCGCCGGAATCGGCAATGCGGTGGGCCTGGCGGCCGCACGCCACGCGGTGCTCGGGCGCGCCGGCTGGGACGTCGAGGCGCGCGGACTGTACGGCGCGCCGGAGATCAGTGTGCTCATCGGTGACGAGGCGCATGCCACGCTCCTCACCGCACTCCAGTACCTCGGCCTTGGACGCGACCGCGTCACGCGCATCCCGACCGACGATCAGGGCAGGATGCGCGCCGACGAGGCGCGGCCTGGCCGCGGCACGAGGCCCGGTCATCGTCGCGGCGCAGGCGGGCAACGTGAACACCGGAGCCTTCGACCCGGTCGCCGAGCTCGCCGACGCCCTCAGCGCGCACGACAACGCCTGGCTCCACGTCGATGGCGCATTCGGCCTGTGGGCCGCCGCCCTGCCTCGTCTGCGTCACCTCGTCGCAGGGGTCGAGCGCGCCGATTCCTGGTCGACCGACGCGCACAAGTGGCTCAACGTCGGCTACGACTGCGGCTTCGTGGCGGTCCGTGATCCTGCGGCGCACCAGGCAGCCATGTCGGCACGTGCCGCGTACCTCATGCGCAGCGACGAGCGCGAGAACTGGGAATGGGTGATGGACAGCTCGCGTCGCGCTCGCGGCTTCGCGCTCTACGCCGCGATCCGCTCCCTCGGCCGCTCCGGGGTGGAGGCGCTGGTGGACCGATGCTGCCGTCTGGCCGAGCGGATCGCCGACCGCCTGCGCCAGGCCGATGGAGTCGCCGTGCTCAACGACGTCGTCCTGAACCAGGTGCTCGTGCGCTTCGGCGACGACGATGCGCGGACGCGGGCCGTCATCGCCGCCGTCCAGGAGGATGGCACCGCCTGGATGGGCGGCACCGTCTGGCACGGCGTCGCCGCGATGCGGATCAGCGTCAGCAACTGGTCGACCACCGAGGCGGACGCCGACCGCACTGCCGAGGCCATCCTGCGCTGTGTGGCCGCCAGCTGAGCCTCGCTCACCAGGGGAGGCGGCGGCCGTCCTCCTCGATCCAGCCGTCGACGGGCTCGGGACGCGAGGGCTCGATGATCGCCCTCGCGGGCTGTCGAGCGGGCGTGTCGCCGTCGGCCCCGTCGGCGGGCGTCAGCAACGCGCGGATCACGACGCCGCAGCTGGCGGCCATGAGGGCCGGCACGAGCACGCCCTCGTGGCTGAAGAGCGGCAGCGCCAGCAGCCAGGTGCAGAGGGCTGCCCCGGCGGCGGCGAGCTGCGCGCGGCGATGCAGCGCGGCGTCCCGGATCGGCACGACGCCCGCCGCGATGAGCAGCGACCCCGCCGTCAGGACCGGGCCGGTGGCCTCCCCGGAGAGCAGGCCGTGCAGCGCGAGCGCGCCCAGCATCGCCAACGAAAGGACGAGGAGCGTGCGGAACGCGGCGCGCTCGAGCTCGTCGGGAGCATCGGCCCAGCCGTCCATCTGACCAGCATCGCACCGCTGGCAAGCTCGGGGCCCGGCCTGGCCGTCGTCGCATGTGGCTCCTCGCCCGCCGCTAGGTGCACCCGGTGCACCGCGTTGATCACCCAGTGATCGAAACAGCGCTCGGGATGGGGCTCCCCGGACGGTCTGAT
>DAINOY010000068.1:0-7834 GCA_036743735.1 Chloroflexota bacterium | reverse complement strand
CCGATCGGCTGCGGCGCTCGCAAGCCCCGGTGATTCTGGTCGTGAACAAGGGCGACAACCCGACCCGTGAGCTCGAGGCGGCTGAGTTCTACGCCCTCGGCTTCGAGCCGACGATCACGATCAGCGCGCAGCACGGCCGGAACACCGGCGATCTCGCCGACCTGATCGTCGAGCATCTTCCACCCCTGGCCGATGCGGAACGTGCGGCATCGGCCCGTGGGGATGACGAGCTCAGCGACGAGGACCTCGAGGAGCTCGCCGAGACGGAGATGGGGCCGCCGCGGGTGGCGATCGTGGGCCGGCCGAACACCGGCAAGTCGACGTTCGTGAACCGCGTGCTGGGCGAGGAGCGGATGATCGTGTCCGACGTGCCGGGAACCACCCGCGACCCGATCGACACGACGGTCATCGTGGATGGCGAGCCGATGATCCTCGTCGACACGGCCGGCATCCGACGCCGCGGGTCGATCGAGCGCGGGATCGAGCGGTACAGCGTGCTGCGCAGCATGAAGGCGATCGACCGCAGTGACGTGGCGATCGTGATGACCGATGCGGTCGAGGGCTACACGGCCCAGGACGCCCACGTCGTGGGCCACGTCCTGGAGGCGTACAAGGGCATCGTCCTGGTCATCAACAAGTGGGACGTCGTCGAGAAGGACGGCCACACGGCTGACGCGTGGCTCAAGGCGTTACGGCGCGAGGCGCCGTACCTCGCCTGGGCCGATATCGTCTTCGCCTCGGCGCTGACCGGCCAGCGAGTCGAGCGGATCCTGCGCGAGGCTCGACGTGTGGCGGAGGAGCGCTACCGCCGGATCGGCACCGGCGAGCTGAACCGGGTCGTGACCGAGGCGGTGCGTGCTCATCCGCCGGCGCACGTCCGCAATCGCCAGGCGAAGGTGTTCTACGCAACACAGGCGGCCGTTGCGCCGCCCACGTTCGTGATCTTCGTCAACGATCCGGAGCTGATCCACTTCAGCTACCGGCGCTATCTCGAGAACCGGATTCGTGACGAGTTCGGCTTCCTGGGGACGCCGATCCGGCTGATCTTCCGGGAGCGTGCGTCGGAGAGCGACGCGCGTCGATCGGCGCGGCCGCGGCGCCGCAGCACGAGCCGCCGTCGCTGAGGGCGCTGCTATCCTCGGCCGGATGACCGATCGGATCGCCGTGCTCGGCGCCGGGGCGTGGGGCACGACGCTGGCGGTGCGTCTGGCCGCCGCGGGGCATCCGGTCACCCTGTGGGCGCACAGCGCTGAGGCCGCCACAGCACTCGAGCGCGACCGTGAGAACCGCCGCTACCTACCGGGGGTCGCCGTGCCACCCGGCGTGCGGGCCACCGGCGACGATGCGCTCCTGGCCGAGCCGCACCATCTCTACGTGGTCTCCGTGCCGTCCGAGCACGTGCGCGCGACGCTGGCTCGTCTCGCTGCCAGCCTGGTGCCGGCTCGCCCCCTCCTCTCCGTTGTGAAGGGCATCGAGGACGGGTCGTGGCTGCGAATGAGCGAGCTCGTGGCGCAGGAGCTGCCGGGACGCGCGGTGGCGGTGCTTTCCGGCCCCAACCTGGCCGCCGAGATCGCCGCCGGCAAGCCGGCGGGCACGGTCGTCGCCTCGCATGATCCGGCGCTGGCTGCCGAAATCGCAGGACTGCTGAGCAGCGATCGCTTCCGCGTCTACACGAACCCCGACGTCACGGGCGTCGAGCTGGGCGGCGCGCTCAAGAACGTCGTCGCGCTGGCGGCCGGCATGGTCGATGGTCTCGGCTTCGGTGATTCGGCGAAGGCCGGGATCATCACCCGCGGGCTGGCCGAGATCACGCGGTTGGGGATGGCCGCCGGGGCCAACCCCATGACCTTCTCGGGCCTGGCGGGCATGGGCGACCTCATCGCCACCTGCATGAGCCCGCTGTCGCGGAACCGCCGCGCCGGCGAGCTCCTCGCCTCCGGCCTTGCATGGCCCGATGTCGCCGTGCGGCTCAACGGCATCGCGGAGGGGGTGGCCACCGTGGCCGGCGCGCTCGGCCTCGCGCGCCAGCACGGCGTCGAGCTGCCGATCGCCGAGCAGGTCGACGCGGTCCTGCATCGCGGCCTGGCGCCGCTCGACGGCGTGGCGGCGCTCATGGCTCGCGAGCCGAAGGACGAGCTGGCCTCACTCGACGGCTGACGGCGCGACGGGGCCGCCGCGCGTCGTAGAATCGGCCTCCCGCCCGAACACCATCGGTCTATGAGCTGTTCATGACGCGCATCCTCGTGTACACCGGAAAAGGCGGCGTCGGCAAGACGAGCGTCGCCGCCGCCACCGCGCTCGCCTGTGCGCAGCGTGGCTATCGAACCATCGTCCTGTCGACCGACATCGCGCACAGCCTGGGCGACGCCCTTGGGCGCGAGCTGGGTCCCGAGCCAACCGAGATCGCGCCGAACCTGTGGGGCCAGGAGTCGGAGGTCTTCCACAACGTCGCGAAGTACTGGGGCCAGATCCAGGCGTACGCGACCTCGGTCCTGCGCTGGCGCGGCCTGGACGAGGTGCTCGCCGAGGAGATGACCGTGCTGCCCGGCATGGACGAGGTCGGCAGCCTGCTCTGGATCGCCGATCACCATGACTCCGGCGACTACGACGTCATCGTCGTCGACGCCGCGCCAACCGGTGAGACGCTCCGGCTCCTCTCGTTCCCCGAGGCGGTGAAGTGGTGGATGGAGAAGGTCGAGCCGATCGGCCGACGCATCACGAAGCTGACCGGCCCGCTGATCCAGCGCGTCGTCGGCATGCCGATGCCCGGCGATGACGTCTTCGACGCCGGCGAGGAGCTGTTCCAGAAGCTCGAGCACATGCGCGCCCTCCTGTCGGACCCGAGCAAGACCTCGATCCGCGTCGTGCTCACCCTCGAGCAGGTCGTGATCAAGGAGGCGCAGCGCAGCTTCACCTACTTCCACCTCTACAACTACCCGACCGATCTGGTCGTCGTGAACCGCGTGCTGCCCGAAGAGTCCGGCCCCTACTTCCGCGGATGGTGGGAGGCACAGCAGCGGTATGGACCGATGGTGGTCGACGCGTTCGCGCCGCTGCCGATCAAGACAGCGCCGTTCTTCGAGACCGAGGTGGTCGGCGAGGAGCGCCTCGTGCGGCTGGCGCGCGAGCTCTACGGCGACGAGGATCCGTCGAGCTTCTTCTATCGCGGCCGTCCGTACTCGGTGGTCCGCGACGGCTCCACGTACCTGCTCTCGCTCGAGCTGCCCTTCACCGCCAAGGAGGAGATCAACCTTTCCCGGCATGCCGACGAGGTCGTGGTCGACGTCGGGAAGTGGCGCCGAACGCTCGTGCTGCCGCGGGTCCTGATCGACGCACCGACGGAGAGCGCCCGCTTCGACAATCATGTGCTGCAGATCCGATTCAGCGCGCCAGCCCGCAAAGGAGCAGAGTCATGAGCAAGACCGAGGATCTCGAGGCCCGCCTGGCACGGGTGGAGGCCCGGCTGGAGGCCGATGGCGGCGACAAGGGCCGCAGCATGGGGATCGGGGGCATGGAGACCGTGGCCTGGTCGATGATGCGGATGCTCTTCCCGGACGAAACGCGGCGCCACATGCGCGCGGCGACGCGCGAGCAGCTGCTCGCGGCGCGGGCCTACATCGACCACTGGCTCGATCGCATGGACCGTGGCTCGACCGAGGCGCTGCCGGAGCCAGAACGCGAGCACATCACCCTCGAATAGCGCTCCGTGCACCGGTCCGCCGTAATGGCGGGCCGCGTGTGACGTTAGGAGTGGTATGGGGGAGTACGGCCCGGCATCTCAGCTCGTCGATCGACTGATCGATCGCGTCCGGCTGCTGACGCCCGACGAGGCGGCCGACCTGTTCCGGGCTCGCGCCTATCGCGCCGTGGATCGCGGCGAGGATGCCGACCGCGTGGCGCACAACGAGGCGGCGCGTGCCGCTGCTGTGACTGGACGGCGCAAGGAGTACTGGGCCGCTCGACGCGCTGCCTCGGCCGCCTGGCAGCACGCGCGCCAGGGCACCGTGGGGCCGTGGCTCAGCGTGGGCGTCGCCGTGGCCGATGCTGCGGGCGCGCTCGTCGTGGAGGACCTGCTCAGCGCGCGCACCTTCGACATGCTCTTCGGCCCCTGGCAGCAGGCCATCGGCCGGCTTCAGCCGGTCGGGCCTGGCGTTCCGTTCGGCGAGCGCGTCCCCGCCCTGCGAGGCGGACGCGGCTGACACGTGATGAGGGCCGGCCTTGCGGCCGGCCCTCATCGGTCAACGCTGAGGAAGCTGGGCGCTCAGTTGAGCGGGCAGCCCTGTCTTCCGTTGTTCAGGTCATCCAGGGTGCCGCCCAGCGCGATCATCGTCGCGCGATTGTTCGTGGCAAGCGCCGTGTTCGTCTGCACGATCACGTTCGCGGTCGTCATCCCGAACGAGACGCCGCTGTGCGCCGCGTTCAGCAGCGAGGCGACCGCTGCTCGCAGCATGATGCGGGCGCCGCCGCTGACGCCGGACCCGCCGCCGAAGTTCAGGGCCTGGAGCAGGGTGGTGTTGTCGTAGCCCAGTCCATCCGGCACGTCGAAGACAGATTCGAGGGTCTGGCTCGTCATGTAGCCGGTCGCGAGCCACGAGTCAGCATGATTCTTCCAGTAGCCCGGGGTGCAGCCCTGGCCGCCCGGCCTTCCCGGATCGATGCAGAAGTCGACGCCGCCCGAGTCGTCGTTCGCGTTGATGAACAGCTGGGTGACGTTCCAGTTGACCGTGGTCCACTGGGCCTGCTTGTCGGCGGTGATCGGTCCGGTCACGCCGTTGACCTGCCACGGACCTGCGCTATCGGCTTGGTCGTTGTCATACCAGTAGATGCCGATCACGTGGACACCAGCCGGGAAGGAGATCGTCGCGGTCCCGCCGTTGCGCGCCGGCTGGTTGAACTCGCCGACGACCATGCCGGTCGGGTTGACCTCCGGGTTGTCACGGACCTCCATGTAGTTGTTGTTCTCGATGGCGGTGAAGGTGCCGCCCATCCAGGTGTCACCGACGTGGAACTGCGTTCCGATTCCTGCGCTTCGGAAGAAGAGCGTGCCGTTGCAGGCGGCGGTGTCGGTCGCCTTGGCGGTGCCGACGCCGGGGAGCGGCGAGCCGCTCGCCAGGAGCGACGCGAGCATCGCCGCCATCAGCGCGGCGAGGAGGATGAGGGTTCGTCGCGGGACGAACGAGAGAGCCGTGACCATGGGGCCTCCGTGGTTGAATGCTCGGCGATCTCGGGCACGCCGATGAAAGCCATCGAAGGGTAGGAGAATGGTCCTGCCGCGAACAGGTACTCCGGTACAAGATCGTTGACCGGCGGCAACAATTCGGCCACCGCGTCGTTGACGAGAGGCACCGCGCTGGAGAGGGGCGCATCGGAAGTTTCGGACCGGTTGCGCGTGGCCCGCGGAGCGCTCGCGCTCGACGCGTGTGAAGGAGCGTGGTCGGGGCGAAAGGATTCGAACCTTCGACCTCCTGAACCCCATTCAGGTGCGCTACCAGGCTGCGCTACGCCCCGACCGAAGGCTGAGAGTATACCCGGCTCTTGGGCCGGCCCGGCAGGGTAGGATCCGGCGGTGATCGATCTCACCCGGCTGTGTGCGCGGCCGCCCTACACGGTCCGAGCTCGAATCCTCACGCCGCTCGTTGCCGGCGGCCATCGGTTCGAGGCGGACGGCCTGCTGCGTCTCGACGCACGCGGGCGGATCGCGGAGGTTCGCGCGTGGACGGATGGTGACGCGGATGCATCGGTGGTCGACCTGCGTCCATGGCTGCTGCTGCCGGGAATGGTCGACCTCCACATGCACCTGCCGCAGCTGCCCAACGCCGGGGTCGGCGCCGGGCTGGACCTGCTCGCCTGGCTCGAGCGGTACATCTTCCCGCTGGAACGTGAATTCGACGCCGCGGTAGCGGAGAAGCTCGCACCGGCGGTGTTCGGCGCGCTGGCGGCGGCCGGGACGACGACCGTGGTCGCCTACGGTGCGCTCTGGGAGGAGAGCCTGGACGCGTGCTTCCGCGCGGCCGAGGCGCACGGCATCCGGGCCGTGATCGGCAAGGTGATGATGGACCGCGTCACCTACGACGAGGCGATCGCAGCCGACGCAATCCTGGACCGGTCCGTGGCTCAGTCGAACGCGCTCTGCGAACGGTGGCATGGACGCGACTCGGGTCGCCTGGCCTACGCCTACACGCCTCGCTTCGCCGTCTCGTGCAGCGCGGAGATGCTGGCCGCCTCGGCGGAGGCGGCACGCCGCAGCGGCGCCTTCTGGCAGAGCCACCTGGCCGAGGACCACCGCGAGATCGCCGAGGTGCGCGAGCTCTTTCCCGAATCGGCCGATTACACCGATGTCTACGCCCGCGCCGGCGCCCTCGGGCCGCGCTCGATCCTGGCGCACGCGATCCACCTCACCGATGACGAGGTCGCGCGCGTCGTAGCGAGCCGCTCCGTCGTGGCGCACTGCCCGGCATCGAACCTCTTCCTGGCGTCGGGCTCGATGCCGCTGGCGAAATACCTCGAGGCCGGCGTTCGGGTCGGCCTTGGGTCCGATGTCGCGGCGGGGCCCGAGCTCAGCCTCTTCAGCGTCATGCGTGCCGGCGCCGCCACGCAGAACGCGCTGCGCGTGCGGGGCGACATAAGACCGGTCCTCGATCCGCTGGGATGGCTGCGGATCGCGACGCTCGGTGGCGCCGAGGCGCTCGGCTGGGAGGGCCGAATCGGTTCGCTGGAGGTCGGGAAGGATGCGGATCTCATCGCCATCGACGCGGACATGACCGCGCCGCTGCCCGGGGTGGCGAGCGACGACCCCGCGGAGCTGATGAGCCGCCTCATCTTCCGACCTCATCCCGAGATGCTCCGCGACCCCTGGGTGCGAGGCAGGCTGCTGCCCACCTGATCCGCTCACCCGGCTGGCGCTCTTCCTGCGGTTGGGGGCGTCATGGCACATGACGACGAGCGCCAGGAGCGCGACGACTTCGAGCCCACGATCAGGCGACCCGATCCCGAGCGCGTGGAGCGCGACACGACGCCCACGGACCCGGAGGAGCACTCGCTCGACATCGGTGACGGCGCGGATCCGCGGGTTGAGCAGCCGGGCGGTTGATCGCCCGCCGAGCCTGACGGCCGGCCGGTCCATCGGCTACCCTGCGGCCCATGGGTTGGATCATTGCGATCGCGGTCAACGCCTTCGCCCTGTGGGCGGCCGTGTGGCTGGTGCCGGGCCTGGATTTCACAGGCGAGCCGCTCCAGTTCGCCATCGTCGCGGCGGTCTTCGCGGCGCTGAACACGCTCCTCAAGCCGGTACTGAAGATCGTGACGATCCCGATCTCGTTGATCACGTTCGGCCTCTTCCTGTTCGTGATCAATGCGCTGATGCTGCTCATCACCGGGGCGGTGTCGGACGAGCTGAATCTCGGCTTCACCGTCGCCGACTTCGGTGCCGCATTCCTCGGTGGGATCGTCACCGCCTTTGCCGGATTCGTTGCCGCCCTCATCGCCGACCGAGTCGACTGACCCGCCGGCGCGTGCCCCGGCCGCGGCTGGTGTCGTGCTCGCGGTCGCGACCGCGCTCGTCGTGGCGCTGACCGGCCCTCTCGCCCTCTTCAACCCGCCGTTCGTCCGGGCGCTCCAGCAGCGGCACGAGGTCGATGCCTCGTTCGACGCGGCACCGGCCCAGGTCGAGGCGGTGACGCTCTCGTACCTCGCCGACATCTACGTCGGCGGCAGTTTCGAGGCACCGCTCTCGCGTGGCGAAGGCCCCCTCCTCGGCGAGACGGAGCGCAGCCACATGCGAGACGTGAGCCGGCTCGTGCGCCTCCTCCTGGTCATCGATCTCGTGGCGCTCCTC
>DAINOY010000067.1:0-7836 GCA_036743735.1 Chloroflexota bacterium | reverse complement strand
ACCTTTCCGAGCTCCCGGAAGCAGAGCTCGAGGCGGCGCTCCCCGAACTGCATGCGAGCGGCCGGATCATGCCGACCATCGAGGAGGCGGTCGGGGGAGCCGATGTCATCGGCGGCACGGCCCCAGCCCGCGTTCGAGCCGCGCTCGAGGCGACGATGCTGCGCCTGGGGATGAGCGCATGACGGTCTCCGTCTCGGTCGTCGGCGCCACGGGGTACGCCGGCGGCGAGCTGATCCGCTACCTGGCGCAGCACCCGGACGTCGAGATCGCGTCGCTTCACGGACGCGACCGCGACGGACAGCCACTGGCGAACGAGCACCCCAACCTCGCGCCGCTCAACCTGACGCTGCGCGGCGGCGAACCGGAGCCCGGCGTCGACGTGGCGTTTCTCGCCCTGCCATCGGGCCAGTCGGCCGAGCTCGCCGTTCGCCTGAGCGAAGCGGGAACGACCGTGGTCGACATCGGGTCCGACCTGCGGCTGCGGGAGGCATCGGCCTATCAGACCTGGTACCGCCTGGATCATCCGGCGCCGGAGGCATTGAAGGAGGCGGTGTACGGGCTCACCGAGCGGGCTCGTGACCGGCTGCCCGGCACGAAGCTGATCGCGAACCCCGGCTGCTACCCCACGGCGGCCCTCCTGGCGCTCGCCCCGCTGGCGGCCGCGGGGCTGATCAATCGGGCCATCGTCGACGCGAAGTCCGGCATCAGCGGCGCAGGCAAGGGCGCCAGCAACGACTTCCTGTTCACCGAGCTCGCCGGTGGCACGAAGGCGTACGGGGTTCAGGGCCACCGGCACCAGCCGGAGATCGAGCAGGGCCTGGCCGATGCGGGGGCAGCGGAGGCAGCCGTGACCTTCGTGCCGCACCTCGTCCCGCAGTCGCGCGGCATCCTGGCGACCTGCTATGTCGACCTCGCCGAGGATGCGTCGGAGGAGGCATTGAACGGCCTGCTGAACGACGCGTACGAGGGTGAGCCGTTCGTCCACCTCGTCGAGACGCCGCCGAGCACGAAGCTGACGTGGGGCACGAACCACGCCTTCCTGCACGTCGCACGGCCGCGAGCTGGACAGGCGGTCGTGCTCTGCGTCATCGACAACATGGGCAAGGGCGCGGCGGGCCAGGCGATTCAGAACATGAACGTCGCGCTGGGCCTGCGCGAGACTGCCGGCCTGGCCGGGCTCGCGGTGCACCCGTGACCGGCGTCGAGGACCGGACCGATGTCGCCGCGGTCGAGCAGATCGACGGTGGCGTCATGGCGCCGGCGGGATTCGTCGCCGGCTCCGCGATCGCGGGCCTGCGCAGCACGCCGACGCCGGATCTCGCCGTCCTGGCGGTGGCCGATGGACCCGGCTCGGCAGCCGCGGTCTTCACCCGCAATCGCTTCCGCGCCGCGCCGGTGCTCGTGGCCGAGCAGGCGCTGGCCGAGGGCGGCGGCCGCGTGCGCGCGGTCGTCGTGAACGCCGGCTGCGCCAACGCCGGCACCGGCCCCGATGGAATGGCCGATGCGCACGCCGTCGTCATGGCGACGGCCGAGCGGCTCGCCTGCGCTCCGTGGGAGGTGCTGCCGGCCTCGACCGGGCTGATCGGGTCGCGGCTGGACGTCGCCGGCATTGCCCGCGCGCTCGGCACCATGCGGCTCGAGGCGACCGCAGAGGCCGGGCACGCTGCCGCTCGATCGATCATGACGACCGACACCCGGCCCAAGGAAGCCGCGGTGCGCGTCGGCGGCATCACGGTGGGCGGGATGGCGAAGGGCTCAGGGATGATCCATCCGGACATGGCGACGATGCTCGCCTTCCTGACGACCGATGCCGACGCCCCGCCGGAGCTGCTCCGCGACCTCCTGCGCGAGTCGGCGACGCGAACCTTCAACCAGGTGACCGTGGACGGCGACACCTCGACGAACGACGCGGTGATGCTGCTGGCGTCGGGACGCGCGGACCTCGACACCCCGGCCCTCGCCGCGGGGATCGAGGCGGTCTGCCGCAGCCTGGCGCAGCAGGTCGCCGCCGATGGTGAAGGCGCGCAGCACCGGATCGACGTGACGGTGCGCGGCGCCCGGAACGACGCGGAGGCACGCGACGCCGCACGCACGATCGCCGGCTCGATGCTCGTGAAGTCGGCGGTGCACGGCGCCGATCCGAACTGGGGCCGCGTCCTGGCCGCGGCCGGGCGCAGCGGCGCGACGCTCGATGCGTCGCGCGCCGGGCTGCGCATCGGCGAGATCGCGGTGTACGACGGCGCTCCGCTCGCGTTCGACGAGGAGGCGGCGTCCGCGGTCCTGCGCCAGCCCGTCGTCCCCCTGGACCTCGACCTGCGGCTCGGCGACGGCCTCGGCGAGGCATGGGGCTGCGACCTGAGCGCCGAGTACGTCGTCATCAACAGCGAGTACCACACGTGACCGGGCCGCTCACCGTGAAGATCGGCGGCGCGGTCGGTGGCCACGAGGCCGCACTGCGCCGCCTCGCCGCCGAGGCGGATGCGTCCGCGGTCCTGGTCCACGGCGGGGGCCACGAGATCGGCGACTGGTCGCGACGCCTGGGCCTCGAGCCGGTCTTCGACGACGGGCGCCGCGTGACGGACGCTCCCACGCTCGATGTCGCGGTCGCCGTGCTGGCCGGCCTCGCCAACACGCGGCTCGTGGCGCAGCTCGGCGCCTGGGGCCGGCCGGCGATCGGCCTCACCGGGGCCGATGGCGGCCTGGCGAGCGTCGCGCCCGCCGACCCGCGGTGGGGCGCCGTCGGCGAGGTCGAGGCCGCGCGGGCGGAGGTGTTCGAGGCGCTGATCGAGGCCGGCCTCACGCCGCTCGTCGCGCCGATCGCCGCGCTGCGCGACGGCTCGCTCGTCAACGTCAACGCCGACGAGATGGCCGGTGCCATCGCGGTCGCCCGCGGTGGCCGACTCCTCCTCCTGACCGATGTCTCCGGCGTGCAGCGAGATGGCGCCACGCTGCCATCACTGACCGAGGACGAGGCGCAGGCCATGCTCGGCGACGGCAGTGCCGGCGCCGGGATGCGACCCAAGCTGCGTGCGGCACTGACGGCGGCGCGGGCCGGCTGCGAGGTCGCGATCATCGACGGGCGTGACGCGGATGCGGTCTCCACGGCGCTGCGGGGAGAGCCCGCGGGGACGCGGATCCTGGCGGCAACCGGGGCAGCACGATGAACGACGGGACACGGCGCCGCGAGCTCGTCCGTCAGCTCGTCGCCAGCGGGCGCTTCCGCTCGCAGGCTGAGATCGTGGCCGCGCTCGAGGAGCGTGGCGTCAGCGCCACGCAGGCCACCGTGTCGCGCGACCTCGCCTCGCTCGGGGCGATGCGCGGCACGCGCGCCGGAACGACCGCCTACCTCCTTCCCGATGACGTCGTCACGCGGCCGGAGCTGCCGCAGCGCGAGCGGCTCGAGCGCCTGGTGGCCGACCTGCCGGTCATCGTCGACGAGGCGCCGCCACTGCTCGTCCTGCGTACCTCGCCGGGCGGGGCGCAGGCGATCGCCTCGGCGATCGACCTCAGCTTCCTGCCCGGCGTCGTCGGCACCGTGGCGGGTGACGACACGATCTTCGTCGCCTGCCGCGATGCCTCGGCGGTGCGGCAGCTGCGCGAACACATCGAATCGGTCCAGGGCCGGCATCGGTCCATCCGCGACCAGGTCACACGGAGCACTTCATGAGCGAAACCGTCGTCCTCGCCTACTCGGGCGGCCTCGATACCTCGGTCGCCGTCCCGTGGCTGCGCGAGACGCACGGCCACGAGGTCGTCACCCTCACCGCCGACGTGGGGGGCGGGGCCGCCAGCGACAGCGTCCTCGAACGCGCGATCAGCGGCGGGGCGCAGCGCGCGATCGCCGTCGATGCCCGCGCGCCGTTCGTCACCGACTTCGTGTGGCCGGCGCTGCAGGCCGGCGCGCGCTACCAGGGCATCTACCCGCTCGCCACGGCGCTGGCGCGCCCGCTCATCGCGCGGCTGCTCGTCGAGGCGGCGCACGAGGCCGGCGCGAGCATCGTCGCGCATGGCTGCACCGGCAAGGGCAACGACCAGGTGCGCTTCGACGTCGCCGTGACCGCGCTCGACCCCCGCCTCAGCGTCATTGCGCCGATGCGGGTCGGGATGGGCATGAGCCGCGACGAGGAGTTCGCCTACGCCGCCGCGCACGGCATCGAGCTCGACATCACCCCGAAGGCGCCGTTCAGCGTCGACGCGAACCTGTGGGGTCGCTCGGCGGAGGCCGGGGTGCTCGAGGACCCGTGGATCGCGCCGCCGCCGGACGCGTACGCCTGGACGGTTGATCCGGCCGAGGCGCCGCGCGAGGCGCGCGAGATCGTCATCGGCTTCGAGGATGGCGTACCGATCAGCCTCGACGGCGAGCTCATGGACGGCGTGAGCCTGATCGAGTCGCTGAACCAGCTCGCCGGCAGCTACGGCATTGGGCGTATCGATCACGTCGAAGACAGGCTGGTGGGGATCAAGAGCCGCGAGGTGTACGAAGCGCCGGCAGCGACCGTGCTGCACGAGGCGCATGACGCCCTCGAGGCCCTCACCCTGTCGCGCGAGCTGCTGGGCTTCAAGCGCGGCGTGGCGGACCGGCTGGCGACGCTCATCTACGACGGCCTGTGGTACAGCGAGCTGGCGGAGGCGCTGCGGGGGTTCGTGGCCTCGACCCAGGGCCCGGTGACCGGCGAAGTGCGCGTTCGCCTGAGCGCGGGCAACGCCACGGTCGTCGGACGGCGCTCGCCGCATTCCCTGTACGACACCGCGCTGGCCAGCTACGGCGAGCGTGACGCCTTCGACCACGAGGCGGCGGTCGGCTTCATCAAGATCTGGGGCCTGCCCGTGCGCACGCAGGCGGCTGCTCGCGGAACCGATGCCTCCCCGCTCCTCGCCACCTTGCCGCACAGGCAGCGCGAGGCCGGCTCACCGGACCTCGTGACCGCCGGAGGAACAGACCGATGAAGACCGAAGAGGCCCGGCTCCGGCCGGGCGGCACGATGGCGTCGCTGACGTTCGGAGCCTCCTTCCAGCGACGCGCCCGGCTCGACGACGTCGAGGCGATCTTCAAGATCGTCGAGACCTACGCGCGGCGCGGCATCCTGCTGCCGCGCCCGCGGACGGAGATCGCGAGCCACATCGAGTCGTTCCGTGTCGCCGAGCTCGACGGCGTCGTGTGCGGCCTGGCGTCGCTGCGCGACTTCGGCGGCGGCGTGGGCGAGCTGCGCTCGCTGAGCGTCCTGGAATCCGCCGCCGGGCGCGGCCTCGGCGAGCTGCTCGTGCGCGCCACGGTGCGCGACGCCGCGAAGGCCGGCATCACCGAGCTCTACGTCCTCACCGCCTCACCGGGCTACTTCGCCCGCTTCGGCTGGCGCGAGCTGCCGTGGAGCGACGTGCCGACCGTGCTCGATCGCGACCGGGAGACGAAGCGCGCGCGACGGCGCTGGAACACCGCCATGCTCCTGAATCCGGTCCCGAAGCCCGTGGCGCCGCGCAGCGACATCCGAGAGCGGGAGGCGCGCGTCCATCTGGGCACGTATGCCCGCCAGCCGATCACCCTGGTGCGTGGCAGCGGATCGTGGGTCTGGGACGACGAGGGGCGGCGCTACCTCGACCTCGTTGCCGGGATCGCGGTCGACGTCGTCGGCCACGCCCACCCGGCAGTGGCAGAGGCGGTCGCCCGCCAGGCGCAGACGCTGCTGCAGGTCAGCAACCTGTACTTCACCGTGCCGCAGGTCGAGCTGGCCGAGGCGCTCACCGAGCGCTCGCCCTTCGACCGTGCCTTCTTCACGAACTCCGGCACCGAGGCCAACGAGGCGGCGATCAAGCTCGCGCGTCGCCTGGGAGGACCGCGCGGCGCCACCGAGATCGTCGCGCTCGAGTCCTCGTTCCACGGCCGTACGCTCGGCTCGTTGGCCGCGACCGGGCAGCCGAAGTACCAGGCGCCCTTCGCGCCGCTGCCGGGCGGCTTCGTCCACGTGCCGCGCAACGACGTCGCGGCACTCGAGGCGGCGGTGAGCGAGCGGACGGCGGCGATCCTGGTGGAGCCGATCCAGGGCGAGAGCGGCATCCATCCGCTGACCGACGCGTTCCTCGCCGCAGCCCGCGCGGCCGCCGACCGGGTCGGGGCGTTGCTCATCCTCGACGAGGTGCAGACCGGCGTCGGGCGGACCGGCAGCTTCTTCGCCTTCGAGCAGACGCCCGTCGTTCCGGACGCCGTGACGCTGGCGAAGGGCCTGGGCGGTGGCGTGCCGATCGGCGCGCTGCTCGTCCGCGACGAGTTCGCGGCATTCACCCCCGGTGACCACGGCACGACGCAGGGCGGCAACCCGCTGTCCGCGGCGGCCGCGCTGGCCACGCTGAAGGTGATCGATGACGAGCGGCTGCTCGACGCGGCCCGGGAGCGCGGCGCCCAGTTCGCGGCCGGGCTGCAGCGCCTGGTCCAGGCCGGCTTCGGGACCGCGGTGCGCGGCCGCGGCCTGATGCTGGGGCTGGACACCGCAGGTCCCGTCGCCAGGCGCGTCGTGGAGATTGCCCGCGACCGGCAGCGACTGCTCGTCAACGCCATCGGCGAGTCGACGCTGCGCATCGTGCCGCCGCTCACGATCAGCGCGGGCGAGGTCGACGAGGCGCTGACCCGCCTGGGCCGCTCGCTCGAGGCGGCGGCCGCCGAGGAGGCGCCGTGACGGCGCAGCGCGCCCCGGCCACGGTGCCGGCTCGGCCGCAGCATCTCCTCTCCGCCGCGGACGTCGCCAAGCTGGGCCTGGAGCGGGTCCTCGACCTCGCCGACGAGCTGCGCGAGCGCCGGCGCAACGGGACACTGCCGACGCCGCTCGCCGGCAAGCAGGTCGCGCTCCTGTTCGAGAAGCCCAGCCTACGGACCCGCACGACATTCGACGTCGGCATCCAGGCGCTCGGCGGCCATCCGATCTACCTGGGGCCCGAGGAGGTCGGCATCGGCCACCGCGAGACGGCGGCGGACATCGGGCGCAACCTGTCGCGCTGGGTCGATGCCGTCGTCATCCGCACGTTCGCGCACGCGACGCTCGCCGAGCTCGCCGAGGCGACATCGGTCCCGGTCATCAACGCGCTCGACGACCGCGAGCACCCCTGCCAGGCGCTGGCCGATCTCCAGACGCTGCGACAGCAGCGCGGTGCGCTGAAGGGGCTGACCCTGGCCTTCATCGGCGATGGGAACAACGTCTGCCACTCCCTTCTCCTGGCGGGGGCGCTGGCCGGCGTGCACCTGCGCGTCGCGACACCGGACGTCTTCGTCCCGAACGCGACCGTGGTGGCCGAGGCCAGGCGCATCGGACAGGCGACAGGTGCGACGGTCAGCATCGGTTCGGACCCGGTCGAGGCCGTCGCCGGTGCAGACGCCGTCTATACCGATGTCTGGACGAGCATGGGCGCGGAGGACCATGCCGCCGCGCGACGCACGCTCTTCGCCGGCTTCCAGGTCAACGAGGCGCTCATGGCCCACGCGCCGGGGGCGCTCGCCATGCACTGCCTGCCGGCGCACCGCGGCGAGGAGGTCAGCGCAGCGGTGCTCGACGGGCCGTCGTCGGTGGTGCTGGAGCAGGCGGAGAACCGCCTCTACGTCCAGCAGGCACTGCTCGTCGCGCTGCTCGGAGCATCCGCAGCCGATTCCTAGTACAACGGTGGGCACCATGACCGCGACCGAGCCGACCGCCGGGCAGCGTGCCCCTGCCGAGATCGCGCAGCAGCTGGCGGAGCTGCGCTTCCTGCAGCGGATGATGCAGCTCGTCACCACGGCACGAACCTGGGACGAGCTGATGCGGATCGTGGTCGACCACGCCACGACCGCCATGGACAGCGAGGTCTGCTCGCTCT
>DAINOY010000066.1:5349-7852 GCA_036743735.1 Chloroflexota bacterium | reverse complement strand
TACTTCCGGATCAACACCGAGAACATGGGCCAGTTCGAGCGGACGCTGATCATCGCCGACGAGGGCAGCAGCGTGCACTACGTCGAGGGCTGCACGGCGCCGACGTATTCGACCGCCAGCCTGCACTCGGCCGTGGTCGAGATCATCGTGAAGAAGGGCGCGCGCGTCCGCTACACGACGATCCAGAACTGGTCGGCGAACGTCTACAACCTGGTCACGAAGCGCTCCACCGTCGAAGAGGACGGGGTGATGGAGTGGGTCGACTGCAACCTCGGCTCGAAGGTGACGATGAAGTACCCGAGCATCTACCTGCTCGGCGAGCGCGCGCACGGCGAGGTGCTCAGCATCGCCTTCGCCGGCAATGATCAGCACCAGGACGCCGGCGGCAAGATCATCCACGCCGCCCCGAACACGACGAGCCTCATCACCAGCAAGTCGATCAGCCAGGGGACCGGCCGCACCAGCTACCGCGGCCTCGTCAAGGTCTATCCCGGCTGCAAGCTCAGCAAGTCAACGGTCCGCTGCGACGCGCTGATCCTGGACGAGGAGGCACGCTCCGACACGTACCCCTACATGGAGATCGACGAGGAAGAGGTCACGATCGGGCACGAGGCGACGGTCAGCAAGGTCGGCAGCGAGCAGCTCTTCTACCTGATGAGCCGTGGCCTGTCGGAGGCCGAGGCGAGCGCCATGATCGTGAACGGCTTCATCGAGCCGATCGTCAAGGAGCTGCCGATGGAGTACGCGGTCGAGATGAACCGCCTCATCCAGCTCTCCATGGAAGGCGCGGTCGGGTGACGCAGGCGACGACTGGACCGATGGTGGCCGCGGCCGCGCTCGACGCGGCCGCCGTGGCCCGAATCAGCGAGACAACTGGCGAACCGGACTGGCTGCGCGACGTGCGACGCAGCTGGGCCGAGCGCGCCGAGTCGATCGACTGGCCGACCGGCCAGGAGGAGGAGTGGCGGCGCACCTCGCTCGAGAAGCTGCCGCGCGACGTCGCCCTGCTCGACGCGTCGGAGGTCACCGTCGAGCGCGAGGGGCTGGACGAGCGGCTGGCGGAGCGGGGCGTGATCTTCACCGACCTCGCCACCGCGGCGGTCGAGCATCGAGAAGTGCTTTTGGCGCACCTTGGCCTCGACCCGACGCTGCCATCGCACGCGCGGATCTGGGCCTTGGCCCATGCCGGATGGACGGCCGGCACCTTCTGTTACGTCCCGGCGGGCGTGCGGGTGGATGGCCTGCTGCGCGTCCGGATCACGCAGCGCCGCGCAGATGCCGGCTTCCTGCCGCTCACCGTCATGGTCGCGGAACGCGACAGCGCCGTCACGCTGCTCGAGGAGTTCGAGTCGCCCGATGGGGAGCCGGGCTGGTTCGGCGGCGTTGCCGAGGTCCGCGCGCTCGACGGCGCGCGGGTGCGCTACGCGAATCTCCAGCGCCTGGGTGACGCGGTGTGGAACCTCGGGACGCAACGCTTCTGGGTCGGCAAGGATGCCGACGTGACCTCGCTCAACGGGGAGGTCGGCTCGTCGGTGACGAAGCTCGGCCTGGACGTGCAGATGGCCGGCAACGGCGGGACGAGCAAGCTCCTGGGCCTGCTCGCAGCGGGCGACGACCAGCACATCGACATCAACAGCGTCCAGGACCTGGCCGGGTCGCACACGACCTCGGACCTGCTCTACCTGGCGGGCCTCTACGACAGGGCCAAGGCCGCTTTCTACGGCATGCTCCGCGTTCAGCCCCAGGCACGCGCGACGAGCAGCTACCAGGAGTGCCGGAATTTGCTGCTCAGTCCCGAGGCGAGCGCGGAGCCGATCCCGGCGCTCGAGATCCTGACGAATGACATCCTGCGCTGCGGCCACGGCGCCACCGCCGGGGCCATCGATCCGGTGCAGCGCTTCTACGCGCAGTCGCGCGGCCTCGATCCGGAGGCGGCCGAGCGCATGATCGTCCGCGGATTCTTCGAGCAGGTGATCAGCCGCATCGAGTCGGAGCCGATCCGCGCGCGGATGCTCTCCGCGCTTGCGCCGCGCATCGGGCGGGCGGACGTCGATGGCGACGAGGCGGTCGCTGCGGAGGCCGCGGCATGACGGTCTCGTCCGGATTCATCACCGCGCTGCATGCCTCGGAAATCGAGCCAGGAACGGTGCGTGTCGTCGAGATCGACGGCCGCTCTCTGTGCGTCGGGCTCACCGAGGACGGCGAGTGGGGCGCCATCGACAACGTCTGCACTCATGACGGCGGAACGCTCGGTGAAGGGGAGCTCGACGGCACCGCGGTCGAGTGCCCGCGGCACGGCGGGCGCTTCGATCTCTTCACGGGCCGCGTCCTGGCGCTGCCGCCGGTGCGTCCCGTGCGCGCGTACGCGGCTCGCCTCGTGGGCGACGAGGTTCAGGTCGAGCTGTGAAGATCAGCACGCGGACCGAGTACGGCGTCCGCATCCTCGTCACCCTGGCCAGGCATCACGGTGAGGGTCCGCTCTCGCTCGCCGGCATCAGCCGCC
>DAINOY010000066.1:0-5339 GCA_036743735.1 Chloroflexota bacterium | reverse complement strand
GAAGCTGCCGCACGCCTACCTGGAGCAACTGGTCGGCGACCTGCGGCGAGCGAGCCTGCTCACCGCGACCCGCGGCCACGCCGGCGGCTACGAGCTGGCCCGCCCGCCCGAGCAGATCACCGTCGCGGACGCGATGCGCGCCCTCGAAGGCCCGCTGGTCGAGATGCCGTGCGCCGGCGCCGACAACCTGGAGGCCTGCGATCGCCCGCTCCAGTGCAGCGTCCACGAGGTCTTCCAGCGCATCCACGAAGCGCTCGACGGCACGTTGAGCAGCACCACGATCGCCGAGGTCGCGGCGAGCGCCGGCGGCCCGCCGTATCCCGCCCGGGTTCGCCGGCAGCGCGTCGCCGCACACGACGCGCAGGTCGCCGCCGCACGGGTCTCACAGTCCACCACCACGCAGCCACGCTCGATCAACGCCTGAGCCTGCGTTCCAGCCATCACGGAGCATCGAACACCGCATGACGCACGAACTCCAGATCAAGGGCCTCGAGGTCAGCATCGCCGGCAAGAAGATCCTGCGCGGGGTGGACCTCACCGTTCGCCAGGGCGAGGTCCACGCCATCATGGGTCCCAACGGCTCTGGCAAGACGAGTCTGGCCTACGCGCTGATGGGCCATCCCGACTACCACGTCGACGCCGGCAGCGTGACGTGGCGCGGCGAACCGATCCTGGGCCTGGCGCCCGACGTCCGCGCCCGGCTCGGCATCTTCCTCGCGTTCCAGTACCCGAGCGCCATCCCCGGCGTGACGGTCGCGAGCTTCCTGCGCAACATCTACAACGCCGTCCATCATCCCAAGCCGGTTGGGGACGACGGCCAGGCCGCCACGCGCTACACCGGCATCCCGCTCGCGAAGTTCCGCAAGCTGCTCGAGGAGAAGATGAGCCTGCTGCGCATGGACCCGAGCTTCGCGACCCGCTACGTGAACGAGGGCTTCTCCGGCGGCGAGAAGAAGCGGCTCGAGATGCTGCAGATGGCGGTCCTGGCACCGCGGATGGCCATCCTCGACGAGACCGATTCCGGGCTCGACATCGATGCGCTGCGGACCGTCGCCGAGGGGATCAACGCCTCGCTCAATCCCGAGATGGGCGTGCTGATGATCACCCACTACCAGCGCATGTTGAACTACGTGAAGCCGCAGTTCGTCCACGTCCTGATGGGCGGCCGGATCGTGATGAGCGGCGACCAGGAGCTCAGCCACCAGCTCGAGGCCAACGGCTACGACTGGGTCCGCCAGCAGGTCGGCCTGGACGCATCGGTGACCGATGAGGCGCCCGAGCCGGTCGCCGAGCACGCCTGAGGTTCCCGACAGACCCATGGCGATCGAGCACGCGCTTCCGACCCTGGCCGATGCGCGTGGCCTCGACGGGACGGCGCTCCGCGCCGACTTCCCGGTCTTCGAGCGCCAGACGCGTAACGGGAAGCGGCTCGTCTACCTCGACGCCGCGGCTTCCTCGCCGAAGCCGCGGGCGATGATCGAGGCGCTGGCCGATGCCTACGCGCATCACTACGCCAATGTGCATCGGGGCATCTACGAGCTGTCCGAGGACGCCACCGCGCGCTATGAGGCCGCCCGCACCAGGCTGGCCCGCTTCATCGGTGCGCCGAGCGAGCGCGAGATCGTCTTCGTCCGCAACGCGACCGAGGCGATCAACCTCGTGGCGCACAGCTGGGGTCGCGCGAACCTCGGGCCCGCGGACACGATCGTGGCGACCGAGATGGAGCACCACGCCAACCTCGTGCCGTGGCAGCTCATCGCGGAGGCGACCGGCGCCCGGGTCGAGTACGCGGCGATCGACGAGGCGGGCCGCGTCGTCCTTGACGATCTCGAGCGCAAGCTGCGCGGCCGCGACGGGCGGGCTGCCAAGCTGCTCGCCGTCAGCCACGTCAGCAACGCGCTGGGGACGATCAACCCGGTCGCCGAGATCGTGGAGCGGGCCCACGCCGTCGGGGCGCTCGTCGTCCTCGACGCAGCCCAGTCCGTGCCGCACATGCCGGTCGACGTCGCCACCATCGGGGCGGATTTCGTGGCCCTCTCCGGACACAAGATGATGGGTCCCTCGGGGATCGGCGCGCTCTGGGCGCGCCACGAGCTGCTCGACGCGATGCCGCCCTTCCTCGCCGGGGGGAGCATGATCAGCAGAGTCACGCTCGAGCGCACGACCTTCGCCGAGACGCCATGGAAATTCGAGGCAGGCACGCCGGCCATCGCCGAGGCGATGGGCCTGGCGGCCGCGATCGACTACCTCGACGAGCTCGGCATGCGGAACGTGCGCCAGCACGAGCGCTGGCTCACCGACCGTGCCTGGGATGCACTGGGGACGATCGACGGGCTCCGTCGGTTCGGGCCGGGCGGTCCGGACGAGCAGGCGGGGATCATCAGCTTCACGCTGCAGGGGATCCATCCCCACGACATCGCCACGGTGCTCGACGCCGAGGGCGTGGCGGTCCGCGCCGGCCACCATTGCGCGCAGCCGGTCATGCTCCACTACGAGGTGCCGGCGACCACTCGCGCCAGCTTCTATGTCTACAACGACCTCGACGACATCGAGGCCCTCGTCGACGCCATCGGTGCCACGATCCGGCTGTTCCGAGGCTGAGCCATGGACAACCTGTACCGCGACTTCATCCTCGAGCACTACCGCAATCCACACAACAAGGGGCATCTCGAGCCGCACGACCTGCACTTCGCCGACTCGAACCCGACCTGCGGCGACGAGCTGGCGATGACGATCGTCCTCGACGGCGGGAAGGAGCGGATCGTCGATATCGCCTTCGACGGGCAGGGCTGTGCGATCAGCCAGGCGTCGGCCAGCATCCTGACCGATGAGCTGCGCGGCATGACCGTGGACGAGGCGCGCGACGTCGATCCGAAGGACATCCTCGAGGGGATCGGCGTGCCGATCACCCCGGCGCGCCTGAAGTGCGCGCTTCTCTCGTACAAGGTCCTCCAGGGCGCGGTGCGCGGCTCGGCCGTCGCCTGGCCCGACGAGGCGGACCTGACCACGTCCGCCGGCAGCGGCGGCAGCGCTCCCTGACGAACAAGGACCAGCGAGGACCGATGAGCTTCATCCAGCAACCCCCGATTCGCGAGGCGACCGTCGACCACGCGCTCGAGATCGCCCCGAACCGAGAGATCCTCGACGTGCGTGAGCAGAACGAGTGGGACGCGGGCCACATCCCCGGCGCGACGCTCGTGCCGCTCGGCGACGTCGCTGACCGGATCCGTGACCGCTTCCCGGACCTGTCGACACCGATCCTCGTCCACTGCGCCGTTGGCGCCCGCTCGGGCCGCGCGGCCGGGATCATGACCCAGCTCGGCTACACGAACGTCGTCAGCATGCGCGGCGCCCTCCAGGAATGGCGGGCCAAGGGCGGGGCGTGGGAGGCACCGCAGTCGCCGCTGAGCGACTCGCAGATTCGGCGCTACGCGCGCCAGACGCTCATCCCCGAGATCGGAATGCAGGGCCAGCGCAGATTGCTCGACGCCAAGGTGCTGCTCATCGGCGCCGGTGCCCTCGGGTCGCCGTCGGCGCTCTACCTCTCGGCGTCCGGCGTGGGGACCATCGGCCTCGTGGACGACGACACGGTGGAGGAGTCGAACCTCCAGCGCCAGGTGCTCCACGGGGCGGATCGGCTCGGGATGCGCAAGGTCGACTCCGGCGAGCAGACGATCCACGGCCTCAATCCTGAGACGAAGGTGATCAAGCACGTCGAGCGGCTGACCGGCGACAACGTCGAGCGGCTCATCGCCGACTACGACGTCATCGTCGACGGAACCGACAACTTCGACACGCGCTATGTCCTCAACGACGCGGCCGTCAAGCTGCGGAAGCCGGTCGTCCACGGCAGCATCTACCGCTGGGACGGACAGGTCACCACGTTCGTGCCGTTCGAAGGCCCCTGCTACCGCTGCATGTATCCGACCCAGCCACCCGAGGAGCTCGCTCCCGCGTGCAGCGTCGCGGGCGTGCTCGGTGTGCTGCCCGGCATCATCGGCCTGCTGCAGAGCAACGAGGTCTTCAAGCTGATCCTGGGTGCGGGCGATACGCTCGCCGGGCGCCTGCTGATGTTCGATGCCCTGGGAACGCACTTCGACGAGGTCAAGGTCTGGCGCGACCCGTCCTGCCCGGCCTGCGGCGTCGAGTCGCCGTACGTTCAGGCGGCGGCCGAGCCGGTGGCGGCGGAGGCATCGGCCTCGTGAGCACCGTCCGCATCCCGCCGGTGCTGCGCGAGTCGGTCGGCGGCCAGCGTCAGGTCAGGGCCAGCGGTGGCACCGTCAGCGAAGCGCTCGACGACCTCTTCGCGCAGTTCCCCGATCTGCGCGAGCGCGTGACCGACGACGGCGAGCTGAGCCGGTTCATCAACGTCTACGTCAACGACCGCGACGTCCGCTACCGCGACGGCCTCTCGACCGCGGTCGGCGAGGAGGACACGATCATCCTGCTGCCCGCCATGGCGGGAGGCTCGGCCGCAACGGGCTCCGCGCCAACGGGCTCCACGCCCGGAGGCGCCAGCTAGACCGATGCCACCCGTGAGCGGGCGGCAGGCGGCAGGCGACATCCTGGCGGCGATCGGGCAGACGCCCATGGTCGAGCTGCCGCGGCTGACGCCGCATCCCGATGTGCGTCTCTACGCCAAGCTGGAGGGCACGAACCCGACCGGCTCGGTGAAGGACCGCGTCGCGCTGCGGATGCTGACCGAAGCCCGCAGCTCGGGCGCGCTGCGCGAGGGCCAGGCGATCCTGGAGCCGTCGAGCGGCAACACCGGCATCAGCCTGGCGATGATCGGCGCGCGGCTGGGTCACCCCGTGCGCATCGTCATGCCCGACAACACGACCCCTGAGCGCGAGCAGCTCCTGCGCCTCTTCGGCGCGGACATCGTCTTCTCCCCGGGCGCGGAAGGCTCGAACGGCGCCGTGCGCCTGGCGCAGTCCCTGGCCGATGACGATCCCACCGTCTTCATGCCGTACCAGTACGGCAACGCGGCCAACCCCGATGCGCACTACGCGACGACCGGCCCGGAGATCCTCGACCAGGTGCCGGAGGTCGACGTCTTCGTCGCCGGCCTGGGAACCGGCGGCACGCTGACCGGCGCGGGCCGCTACCTGAAGGAGCGGCGCCCGGGCGCGCGGATCGTGGCCGCCGAGCCACTCCCCGGCGAGCAGGTGCAGGGGCTGCGCTCGCTCGACGAGGGCTTCGTGCCGCCGGTGCTCGACGCATCGGTCCTCGATGACAGGTTTCTCGTCAGCAATCGCGACGCGCTCGTTGGCCTGCGTCGGCTGCTGCGGGACGAGGGCATCTTCGCCGGCCTTTCGTCGGGTGCCGCCATTGCGGTC
>DAINOY010000065.1:0-7918 GCA_036743735.1 Chloroflexota bacterium | reverse complement strand
AGCACGCGCTGATGGACCGATGGATCCCGCACCACGCCACCACGCGGCACATCGGCGCGCCCGGCTTCGAACTGCGGCTTCACGAGCGCGATGACGCGGCCATGGTCTGCGAGCAGCCGGCGCACGGCCGGCAGGACGAGTCTGAGCCCGATGAAACTGAGATCGAGCGTCGCGAGGTCGATCGGCTCGGGGAGCGTCTCGAGCGTGCGCAGGTTCGTGCGCTCCATGCTCACGACCCGCGGGTCCTGCGCGAGGCGCTGGATCAGCTGCCCGCGACCGACGTCGACGGCGTAGACGATCCTTGCGCCGCGCTCGAGCAGGACATCGGTGAAGCCGCCGGTCGAGGCGCCGGCGTCGAGGCAGGCGAGCCCGCTCGGGTCGATCTGCCAGGCATCGAGTGCCGCGATGAGCTTCAGTGCTCCGCGCGACGCCCAGCGCGGGCGCTCGACGAGGGTCAGCTGCGCATCACTCGCGACCAGCTGCCCGGGCTTGAGTGTCCGCGTTCCGGCGCCGGCGAGGTCGACCTCACCGGCCAGGATCAGCCGCTGCGCCTCGGCGCGCGAGGTAACGAAGCCACGGTCAACGAGCAGCTGGTCCAGCCTCGTCCGCTTGTTGTTGTGCGATGGAGCCGGCATCGGCATGATCCTAGACTCGGGAACTCGGTCCCTGTCACGAGTCGCTCTACTCCTCCGCGATCAAGACGACGTAGGACAGCACGGCATCCTGGTACTGCGCGGTCAGCTGCCAGCAGCCTGGCGCCGGGAACTCGATTCCGACGAGCATCGCCTCGCCGCCGAGATCATCGGCAGCTGCGTTCGTTGCGTCATGGGTCGTTACTGACCCTGGACCATCCAGCCGCGTCGCAGTGACCGTGATCGCGGGAACCGGAACATCCCGCATGCCCGGCCAGTTGGCGCTCCACCAGAAGGTCTTGATGGCCACCGGGAATGACGTGTTGCTCGCGTCCCACACCTCGCCGCCGATCTTCAGCTTCGTCCAGAGGTCTCGCGTCCCGAACCATGCCTCATCGCGATTGGGCGGCGATGACGGATAGGGAGTGAGTGCGCTGAACGCGGGACTCGGCAGTGTGACGGCACACTCGGCGAGGGCGAAGGAAGAGGCGGCCGTCGCTGATCCGACCGGGGCACCTGCGGCCGGTTCGGGTCCATTCATCGTCGGAAGCCTGACGCCGAGGATGAACAGCGCGATCAGCATCGCCCCAGCACCCAACACGCCTGAAGCGAAGACCACGGGCCATCCAAAGCGGCCTGGTCCCGCGTCGGCAAGGTTCAGGGCGTCGACCGAGGGTGGAGGCAGCTGAGACGCGCGCCATCGAGCGCCGGCCTCTCGCAGGCTCCGCTCGAGATCATCCATCGAGCAGGACCCGCAGATGCTGCCGAGCATCTGACAGCGTCGACTTCACGGTGCCGGCGGAACAGCGCATGACCGCAGCGGTCTCCGCAATGCTCAGGTCGACGAAATAGAAACAGTCAATCGCCAGTCGCTGTCGTGACGGCAACCGAGCCACCGCATCTTCCAGGTCGAGCCGATCGTCAATCGAGTGGCTCGGTACCGACAGATTGGCGATCGCAACGTCCGGACGCGCGCGTCTCCGTGCCCGTCGAGCCTGGTCGGCAGTGATGGCGAGGAGCCATGTCCGCAGCGTTCCGCGCATCGGGTCGTACTGGTGGCGTTTGGTCCATGCGCGGAGGAGCGCTTCTTGAACCACGTCGTCCCGCTCGGACGCCGACGTCATACGCACGGCCAAGCTGGCCATGACGGCCACATGCGGGCTGACCCAGTCGGCGAACTCCAACGCAGAATCCGGGATCGGGTCGCGCCCAAGCCATGTGCTGGACGAACTCACCACGAAATCCACACTAGACATACGCCACGTGGAGTGTCTCTGGTTGGGCCGGTCGATATCGCCCGCGGTCGAACCGATGTCAGGTATCGAGGCCGCAGGACCTAGGAGGCCGCGACGACCTTGGGTCGGCGGCGCGGCCGGGCAGCGGCAGGTTCGGCAGCGGCGAGCGCCTCGCGCACCTGCTCGAGCATGCCCGGCACGTCGATCCGCTGCTGGTGGCGCAGGTCGTCCACCGCCCCGTGGTGCACGAAGCCCTCGACCAGCGCGATCTTGTGCAGCGGCACGTGGATCCCCGCGCGGTTCAGCGCGTCGAGCACGCCGTCGCCGAAGCCGCCCATCGCCGCGGACTCCTCAGCGGTCACGACGAGCCGCTTGCCTGCCGCGTGCTCGGCCAGCAGCGCTTCGTCGAGTGGCTTCGCCCATCGGGCATTGATGACCGTGGCGCTCAGCCCGTCGCCGGCCAGGGCATCGGCCACCGCCAGGCAGCGCTGCACGATGGGGCCAAAGCCGACCAACAGGAGATCCTCGCCCTCGCGAAGCACCTCGCCGCGGCCGACCTCGAGTGGCTCACCGGTGCGGTCGGGCAGGTCCTCCCCGGCGTCCCGCGGGTAGTGCAGGGACATCGGGCCATCATGCGAGAAGGCCGTCACGACCATGTCGCGCAGCTCCTGCTCGTCCTTGGGCGAGCCGATCGCCAGGTTCGGCAGCGATCGCTGCGCCGGCAGCGTGAACATCCCCTGGTGGCTGGTGCCGTCCTCGCCCACGAGCCCGGCGCGATCGATCGCCAGCAGCACCGGCAGGTCGTTCTGACAGACGTCGTGGACGAGCTGGTCGTAGGCGCGCTGGCTGAACGTGGAGTAGAGCGAGACGACCGGGCGGCGACCGCCCAGCGCCAGGCCCGCCGCCATCGTCAGCGAGTGCTGCTCGGCGATCCCGACGTCGTAGAAGCGCGATGGGAAATGCTCGCAGAACCTCGACAGGCCGGTGCCGGTCGGCATCCCGGCGGTGATCGCGCAGATCCGCCGATCGGTGCGCGCGAGCCGCACGAGCTCCTCGACGAAGGTCTGGGTGTACGTCTTCGGCTTGTGCTGTGGCGCGCTCTCCGCGGGGAGCGCCTCCTCGGTCGGGTCGATGAGCGTCAGGTCCACCGGCGGCAGCGAGGCGCCGTGGAAGCTGATGCTGTCCTGCTCGGCCGGCGCGTAGCCGCGGCCCTTCACCGTCTTCACGTGGACGAGGACCGGTGCGTCGAGCGCGAAGGCACGCTCGAAGGCGTCCTCCAGCTCCGGCAGGTCGTGCCCGTCCAGCACGCCGATGTACGTGATCCCCATGTCCTCGAAGAATCCGACCTTGGCCCACGAGCGCTTGAATGCCTCCTTGCTGAAGGCGAGCGCGTCGAGCAGCGGCTGGCCGACGACGGGAATGCGCGGGAGCGTGCGCTTGCTGGCCTGCTTCGTCTCCTGGTAGGCGCGTGAGAGGCGCAGCTTGTTCAGGCTCGTCGACAGGCCGCCGACCGACGGGCTGATGCTCATCTCGTTGTCGTTGAGGACGATGAGCAGCCGCGAGCGCATGTGCCCCGCGTGGTTGAGCGCCTCGAGCGTCAGGCCGCTGCCCAGGGCGGCGTCGCCGACGCAGACCGCGATCCGCTGGCGCCGCATCGGGTCGCGGCGCGGCAGCTGGTCGCGCGCCGCCGCCAGCCCCACGCCGATGCTGACCCCCGTTCCCGCATGCCCGCCGTCGAAGACGTCGTGCGCGCTCTCGGTCCGCCGCGGGAAGCCACCCACACCTCCGACCTGGCGCAGCGACGCGAATTGCTCGTATCGCCCGGTCAGGAGCTTGTGCGCGTAGGCCTGGTGCCCGGTGTCCCACACGATCCGGTCGCGCGGCGAGTCCATCGTGCGGTGCAGCGCGAGGGCGATCTCCACCGCGCCCAGCGACGAGGCGAGGTGCCCGCCGGTCTTCGAGACGGTCCTGATCATCTTCTCGCGCAGCTCGGCAGCCAGCGCGGCGAGCTCCGCGTGGCTCATGCCACGCAGCTGGGCGGGGTCGGTCAGGGCGGCGAGTGACGGCACGGCAGGCTCCGGGCGAGCTTTGATGGGCGTCCGAGTATAGCCCGATGCGACCGTCCGCCCCTACCCCAGCGGCTTGCGAAAGACCCCCGAGGTCTTCACCTGCTCATACCCCTCGCGCTCGTAGAACCGATGCGCCCGTTCGCGGCTCATCCGAGAACGCACCTGCATGGTTGGGATGTTCCGCTCGCGTGCCCAGGCCTCGCCCGCTTCGAGCAGCTGCCGCCCGATGCCGGCCGACCGGGCGTGCTCGGTGACGACGAGGCCGGCGATCGTGACCATCGGCTCGGTCTCGAGCGTGTGCGTGACGGCGAGGTGGATCCAGCCAATCGGTCGGTCATCGGCATCGACGGCCACGAGGAGCGCGTGATCGTCCGGCCGCGCCAGGATCGGCACGAGGCGGTCACGCATCAGTGGCGCGTCGGTCGGGTAGCCGAGCTCGGCGGTGAGGGCCGCGACGGTCGCGGCATCGGCCGCCGTCATCGGCCTGATCGTGGCCACGACGGTCAGGCCGGTGGCTCCTCGGCGGCGGTCACGGCACGGCGCCCCAGCTCCGAGATCGTCAGCTCGGCCTGGGCCAGCCGCGCCTCGCACGCCGCGTGCAGACGCAGGCCGTCGCGGTAGAGGGCGATGCTCTGCTCCAGCCCGACGTTGCCGCTCTCGAGTGACTGCACCACGCGCTGGAGCTCGACGACCAGCTCGTCGAACGGTCGTTTGGCGAGCTCCTCGTCTGGAAGCTGCGCGAGGCGTGTTGCGTCGTTCACCTGATGAGCTCCTCGCTGCCCTCGATCCGGACCTGCTCGACCCGGCTGCTGAGCGTACCGCGGGCGACGATGACGTCGAGCCGCTCCCCGACCTCGGCTTCGCGAGCGTCGTGGACGATGCGACCGTCTTCGCGCCGCGCGACCGCGTACCCGCGCTCGAGGGTCGCGAGCGGCGACAGGGTGCGGAGCTGCTCGCCGAGTGCCGTGCTGCGCATCCGCCCCGCCGCGAGGCGACCGGTCAGGGCACGATGCCCGCGGTCGAGCAGGTCCCCGGCGCGCTGTCGTGCTCCGCCGATGTCAGGCGCAGCAGCCGCAAGGGTGCGCGCTTCGGCGCCTAGGAGCCGCCGCTCGCGCTCGGCTCGTGCCGCGAGCGCGGCCGTGGCACGTTCGCGTAGCCGCGCCACGATCGCCGGCAGCTGCCGACCGTCCGGGACCGCGAGCTCCGCGGCGGCGGACGGCGTCGGCGCGCGCACGTCCGCGGCGAAGTCCGCCAGCGTGACGTCCGACTCGTGGCCGACTCCAACCACCACAGGCACGGGCGAGGCGCGGACCGAGCGCACGACCCGCTCCTCGTTGAACGGCCACAGGTCCTCGAGCGAGCCGCCGCCGCGGGCAAGGATGACGAGGTCGAGATCCGGGCGCGCGTAGACCCGCCGTAGCGCGCGGTCGATCGCTCCCCCCGCATCCGGCCCCTGGACCGGCGTGGGGCTGAGAACGAGCTCGACGAGCGGATAGCGCCGCCGAATGACGTTGCGGATGTCCTGCCAGACGGCGCCGACCGGCGAGGTGACGACGCCAATCCTGCGCGGCCAGCGCGGCAGCTGACGCTTGCGGCTCTCGTCGAAGAGGCCCTCGGCGGCAAGGCGGGCGCGGAGCGCCTCGTACCGTGCGTGCAGGTCACCGGCCCCGGCGGGCGTCACCGACAGGACGTAGAGCTGGTAGATCCCCTGCTGTTCGTAGACGCGCACCCGGCCGTGGCAGACGACCGCCATCCCGTGCGCCGGCCGCACCGCCAGCCCGCGCAGCTCGTCGCGGAAGACGACGCAGCGCACCTGGCTGAACTGGTCCTTCAGCGTGAAATAGCAGTGGCCCGATGGCGGGAAGCTGGGCTGGCTCACCTCGCCCTCGACCCACACGTCGGCGAGCGAGCGGTCGGCGTCGAGGAGCGCGCGTACGCGCCGGTTCAGGTCGCTGACTCGGAGCGGGCGAGCGGCGGGCTGCGGCCCGTCCTCCCACAGCGTCGGCTGGCTCATGTCGCTACGTTACCCGCTTGCCGCGGGCCGGACCGGGGCGGGTCGGCGTGAGGCGGCGTGGTTGCGGGCGCGGCCTGCCGCAGCGCGGCGTCGTGCCTGCGGGACCGCTGCCTCCGCGAACCGTCAGCATTCAGATGAGGCGCGCGGTATCACGGTCAGCGGTCCATCGACGGCAGCCAATGCGCGTCTGGCGTGAATTCGGACGCTCCAGGGCCGGTTTCGCCGCGGGCTGCCCACCTAACGCGCGCCTGGTCTGAATTCGAACCATTCGTCGCGCCCCACGGGCCCCGCGCGAACCGGAACCCAGCGCTACTGGACCCGCGTGACGTAGTCGCCGGTGCGCGTGTCGACCCGCAGCAGGTCCCCCTCGTTGATGAAGAGCGGCACCTGGACGACCAGCCCCGTCTCCAGCGTGGCGGCCTTCTTGGCCCCGGTGGCGGTGTCACCGGCGAAGCCCGGATCGGTCTGTGTCACGTGCAGGTCGACGGTCACCGGCAGGTCGACCCCGAGCACCTCGCCCTCGTACTGGCTGACGAAGACCTCGGTGTTCTCCTTGAGGTACTGCACGTCGTCGCCGAGCTGCGCGGCGGTCACCGAGAACTGGTCGTAGGTCTCGTTGTCCATGAAGTGGTACGCGTCACCATCGGTGTACAGGTACTGCACCTTGCGCTGCTCGACGCGGGCGCGGGGCCAGCGCGTGCCGGCCTGGAAGGTGCGCTCGATGATGTCGCCCTTGCGCACGTTCTGCAGCTTCATCCGGACCTGGGCGGAGCCCCGGGCCATCTTGATATGCGTCCAGTCGAGGACCTTCATGAGCTGCCCGTCGAGCTCGATGATGACGCCCTTCTTGACGTCGCCGGTGCTGATCAATCGCGTCTCCTGTTCGGGTCTGGGCCGATGCCACTCACCCCGCCGGGCACTCGGCGTTGGCCTGGTCGATGTTCGCCTGGTGCTCCGCGCCGTTCGTCGCGAAGCGGTGCGACCCGTCGCGCACGCCGTTCGGGCAGGCAGCGACGAAATACAGGTTGCCCGATGCCGTGTCGGCGTCCGCGATCGCTGCGACCGACGACGAGCGGGGCGCGGCGATCGGCGAGGCCGGCAGGCCCGGCACGAGGTAGGTCTGGTAGCTCATCAGCGACTCGGGCAGCTCGATGTTGCCGCCGCTGTCGGGCAGCTGCTCCCACCAGTTCACGTTGCCCCAGTCGGTCATCGGGATGGGCGGGTCGCTGAGCACGTACGTCGCGGTGGCGCGGCCGTACTGGATCGTCGGGTCGGCATTGAGGAGGCCGGCGGTCTCGGCCTGGCCGGCATCGGTCGTCACGCGGTTGATGTAGACCCCGGCGATGAGCGGCCGCTCTTCCTCGAGCACCGCCTCGCGCTCGACGATGCTCGCGATGATCACGCCCTGGTCGATGGTCAGGCCGTGCGACTCGATGCCTGCCCGCACCTCGGGCGTCAGCGTGTTGTCGCCGAAGGCGTTGAGCATGATCTCGGCGACCTGGGTTGGCGTGTACTCGACGTCGAAGTTGTACGTGTTCGGCGCCAGGTAGCCCTCGAGCGAGCGCCCCTCGGGCAGTTCCGCGAGGAAGTCGAACTCGGCCTTCAGCTCCGCCGGCGGATGCCGCAGCACCTCGGCAAACGCGGCGAGGTCCATCTTCATGCCCGAGCCTTCGAAGGCAGCGACGATCTCCTCCAGGCGCAGCCCCTCGCGGATCGTCACGTTCGTCGTCACGATCGACTGGCCGACGAGCCGCGCCACGATCTCCGATGGGCGCATCGTGGGCGACAGGTCGTAGACCCCCGATGCCAGCGTTCCCTCGCGGTTGGCCTGGATGATCGCGTACTGGAAGGCGATCTGGCTCTTCACCAGGCCGGCCTGCTCGAGCAGGCGACCGATCTGCGTGTCGTTCGCGCCCTCGGGGATCTCGAAGCTGACGAGATCGCGCTCGCTGCTCGCAGGAGCGTCGG